>CAYQKZ010000018.1:17485-23553 GCA_964418135.1 uncultured Desulfobacterales bacterium | reverse complement strand
CCATGACCTTCATTCCGCAGCTCGGCATGATACTGCTCCGGCCCGGCCGGAATGTCGGGAAAAGCATGGCGGAAATCCGAAGCCGGGGATTCGCCGGATTTTACTACCGGCTGGGGACCCGACTGATCGATCATCGGTGGAAGGTTTTGGCAGCATCTCTGGTTCTGGTGGCCATGGCGTTCGTTCTGAAATCGAAACTCAAGGATCAGTTCTTTCCGTACGATCTGTCTCATCTGTCTTATGTGGACGTATGGCTGCCCGAAGACACCCCGGTTCAGACCACCGACCATGCCGCCCGGCAGGTGGAGGAAATCGTAAGGCGAACCGCCGAGGAATTTGGTGCCAGCCATCCCGAAAAAAACGGCAGGCCCAGAGACATCCTGGAACTCATCACGGTTTTTGTGGGCGCCGGCGGCCCCCGCTTCTGGTTCTCCGTAACGCCGGAACTCAATCAGCCCAATTATGCTCAGGTGCTGATCGAAGTGCGGGATGTACACGACACGCAGCCGCTGCTGCGTCTGCTGCAGCAGCGGCTGTATGCTGCACTTCCGGGGATTCGGGCCAATGCCCGAAGACTGGAAAGCGGCCCACCGGTCGGTATTCCCGTGCAGCTCCGCCTGAGCGGCGACAATATCCCGACACTGAGAGCCCATGCCGAAAAGCTGAAGGAAATCCTGCGAACACAGCCCGGTACCGAACGCATTCAGGACAACTGGGGGGCCGAAATATTCCGGACCCGGCTGTCTATCGACCCGGACAAAGCAGCCCTGGCCGGGATCACCAATCTGGATGTGGCCCGATCCTCGGCCATGGCCATGAACGGTTTTCAGTTGACGAGTCTGCGCGAAGGCCGGCTGGACATCCCCGTTTATGCCCGGATGCGGATGGAGGAACGGGCTGGGATCGAAAACATCAAAAATCTCTATGTCACGTCCGCAGATGGAACCCAGAAAGTGCCGCTCGGGCAGATTTCCTCCATCACCTGGGGGCTGGAAACGGAAAAAATCGTCCGCCGCAACCATTTCCGGACCATCACGGTATCCTGCTTTCCGAACCCCGGCGTACTGTCGTCGGAAATCATCACCGGCATTCAGCCGAAGCTGAAATCCTTCGAAGAAAGACTTCCCCCCGGATACCGCGTGGAAATCGGCGGCGAATACGAAGAGCAGGTCAAAGGATTCAAGGAACTGAGCATGGTTCTGATCATTTCGGTCACCGCCATTTATCTGGCACTGCTCTTCCAGTTCAAAAATGCCGTCAAGCCGCTGATCGTATTTGCCGCCATCCCCTACGGCATGTCCGGCGCGTTCGGGATGCTCTACGCAACGTCCTCACCCTTCGGCTTCATGGCCTTTCTGGGAATCGTCAGCCTGATCGGTGTGATCGTCAGCCACATCATCGTTCTCTTCGACTTCATCGAAGAGCGCCGGGCCGAAGGTGAGGATGTTAAAACGGCCCTGCTCGATGCCGGCGTCATGCGCCTTCGGCCCGTGATGATCACCGTTGCCGCCACCGTCCTATCGCTCATTCCGCTGGCACTCCATGGCGGGCCGCTCTGGGAGCCCCTCTGTTATGCCCAGATCGGGGGGCTGACCGTTGCCACCTTCGTGACACTGCTTATGGTGCCAGTCATTTATGCCATTGTTGCCCTGGATCTGAAACTTGTGGATTGATAGGGGGCTTGGTTCTAATTCATTATGCATTCTGGCGGCACTGTCTGGATACCGCAGTGGGATGCAAACTCCTGGCTAAAATGCTGGATATCCCGATACCGGACATGGAAAGCTTTTTCATCGCAGGTCTGTTATACTGCGAACGGGCATAATCTTAACTATTTGAACCCCCACCCCAACCCTCCCCCGCTGGGAGAGAGAGCATAAGGAAAGTAAGGATTATGCCCTTTCGCAGTATACATGATATTGGAAAAATTCTGTTGATGAGAGTGAATTCAGAGCAATATCGAAAAGCCATACAGGAAAGCAGACAACTGGGAGTATCCCTGGAATTCGCGGAATATGCCCATGGATACGTTGTTCAGCCCCTTTTTTTTGGGGGAAGTGATGAAATTCACCCCATCGCGAGAGACTGACCGAAACGATGATCAAGGCCGACAACCTCTTTCACATCATATCCAATACTTCGAAAAAGTGCATTGAATGCCGACTTTGTCTTAAGGAATGCGCATTTTTACGGAAATATGGTTCCCCGAAGTCGATTGCGGATGCATACGAAAATATGTCCGGCCTGAATTCGGTGGTTGCGTTTGAATGCAGTTTGTGCGGACTGTGCGCCGCCGTATGTCCTGTGGGCGTACGCCCGGACAAGATGTTTCTTGAAATCCGCAGAAACGCCTGCCACGCCGGTACTGGCCATTTTCCGGAGCATTCCGGAATTTTGAATTATGAAAAACGGGGGACCTCAAAACGTTACACCGGGTATGCTCTCCCTGAAAACTGCGATACGGTTTTTTTTCCGGGATGCACCCTTTCCGGAACCCGTCCCGATAAAGTCAAGCGGCTTTTTGAGCATATGAAAAAGACCATTCCCGGCTTGGGTATCGTACTGGATTGCTGTATCAAACCGTCTCACGATCTGTGAAGGCTATACTTTTTCGAGGAGACATTCGGCAACATGCGGGCACGCTTGATTGGAAAGGGTGTTCGCAATATCCTGGTGGCCTGCCCGAGCTGCTACAGAACATTTGCCGACCATGGCGGAGAACTGTCGGTTAAAACCATCTACGAGGTTCTGCTTGAAACGGTTCTACCCGAAACGGGTTCAGTGTCCGGATCTGTCGTGGTTCATGATCCGTGTGCGGTCAGATTTGAAACCGCCATCCATCAGGCCGTGCGGAAGCTGGTCGAATCCAGGGGGCTGACCGTTTCGGAAATGACGCATCATGGAAATAAAACCCTTTGCTGCGGCGAGGGGGGATCGGTCGGTTTCGTGTCTCGTGAACTTGCCGCCAACTGGCGCTCGATCAGAGAGAACGAAGCAGCGGGACAACACATGATCACGTATTGCGCCGGATGTGCCAATACTTTGCACATCATAACACCCGTCTGTCACATCCTGGATTTACTTTTTGAACCCCACGCCGCACTTTCTGGAAAAGTCAGGCGATATCGGGCACCGCTGACCTACTGGAACCGGATACGGCTCAAGCATTGGGTCAAACGGCTTTGACTGATCCGATTCCATGCATCCTCTTTTCTAGTGGATGTCCAAACTTGGCAGAAATATTTGCAAAAATCGATACTCATCTGGTACAACAAAAGTCGATGAAGTCAAAGACATTTGGCATGCTTCTCTGGCCGCCACGTATGAAATTATCGAAGACCTGAAAATTGTCGAAAATATCGGCGCGGAAAAGAATCCCAACAGACATGGCGTTTCAACCGCTGAGATCCGTTTGGATGTACAGCTTTCAACATACCGGTTTTTCACATTATTCTATTTGCATTCTCTGCGTCTTTGCAGTGATTTTTCAATAACAACAATGGAGGTATCGATATGACAGCTCAGGAAATTTTAAACAGTGAGGATTTCAAACAATGCGAGACCTTTCACGGCCATGTCTGCCCCGGCCTTTCCATCGGCTACCGGGCCGCCAAAGCCGCGATGGCATGGATAGCCGAAAAGCGGTCTGAAGATGAGGAAATCGTAGCCATTGTCGAAACCGATGCATGCTCGGCGGATGCCATTCAAGTCATCACGGGATGTACTTTCGGAAAAGGCAATTTTATCTTTCGTGATTATGGAAAAATGGCACTGACACTGCTCAGCCGGAATACCGGCAGGGGAGTCCGCCTCTGTGTGAAGCCCGACGCCTTCAAACCCAACAACGAACATATGGCCTTGCTTCAAAAAATGATGAAAGGCGAAGTTACCGAGGATGAAAACAAGCGATTCAAAGACTTACATTTCCAGAAGACCTGCGAGGTGCTGGAAACCCCGGTCGATCACCTGTTTGTCATCAGCGAAGCAGCAACCGAAATCCCGCCCCGCGCCCGCATGGAGCCGTCCGCCATATGTGCCCAATGTGGAGAACCCACCATGCCGGCCAAGATGGAAACCGTCGGAAACGAAAAGATCTGCCGGGGCTGTTCCCGGATAGGATGTCGGTCCGGTTCATTGGGACCGACAGGGTAATCGAGGAGAAAGAAACGTGAAGAATTCCAAACAGAAGTTGTTCTTGTTGGTCGTTTTGCTCGCTTTGACATGCTGGATATCGGAAGGATTGGCCGCACACGGAGAGAAAAAACCGGAAAAAAAAGCGATTCTGCTCGTCACCTTCGGCACCAGTGACCCGGAAGCCCAGAAGGTGTTTGATAAAATCGACGACCAGACCCGGAAATCCTTTCCCGGAATGGAAGTCCGCTGGGCGTTCACCTCGAAAATGATCCGCGCCAAACTTGCCCGTGAAGGCAACCTGCTGGATTCACCCGAAATGGCGATGGCCCGGCTCATGAACGACGGTTTTACCCATGTGGCATTGCTTTCGCTGCACACGATTCCGGGGGAAGAATTCCATGAACTCTATCAGAACGCCCACCTTTTCGGTCAGATGGCTGGTGGATTCGAGAAGATCGAGGTGGCACGGCCCCTGCTGTCATCTTCCCGTGACATGGAAAAAGTTGCCGAAATCCTGATGAATAAAATTCCGGGCAGAAAACCCTCGGATGCCGTTCTCTTCATGGGACACGGTACCGAGAATCACCCGGCGGATGCCATCTATCTGGCCATGAATCAGGTGTTTCAGGAAATCGATCCTCGCGCGTTCATCGGAACCGTCGAAGGCAAATTGAAGATCGAAACCCTGCTGCCCAAGCTCAAGCATCTGAAAATCAAAAAAGTCTATCTGGTGCCGCTGATGTCCGTTGCCGGCGATCACGCCAAAAACGATCTGACCGGTGACGAACCGGACAGTTGGAAATCCATCCTGACGCAGAACGGCTATCAATGCGAACCTGTTTTAAAGGGAACGGCCGATTATCCGGAAATCGTGACGATGTGGCTGGATCATTTACGGGCCGTACTTGCACACTTCTAATAATGAGAAACGCTCTGTTGGTTTTGGATTGGGGAACATGGCAGCCTCCTGATAAAGTATTGCATTGAACCGAAAACATAAACGTTGTGCTGTCCAGCTTGGTAAAGGACATCGGGTTGATGCCGTAGCAGGCATCCTGCCCATAAAATCGTCCGCCTGAAGAGGAACAGGCAATTTTGTCTCAGCGTATCAAAAAGAGTGACTCATCACGGCGAAGGTTCCTGAGAAATTCTGGCTTCATTGCCCGGATACAGAATTAGCCGATCTCCCGGTCGAATGGGTTGATTCGATCGCAGGTTGTTCCAGATCATCAGAGACTGGACCGGGATATTCAACCGTTCAGCGATTTCGGAAAGAGAATCCCCTTTTTTCACCACATAAGACGATTCCGAACCGACCGATGTCAGGGACGGCGTCTGGCCCGCCAATCTGTCGTGAAAACCCGTGGATGCACCACTGGGAAGGCAAATCGTCAACACGCCTTTGGACAGATAATAACCTCTGATTTCAGGATTCAAATCCCGGATGGACTTGAAAGTGGTTCGTGCTGCCCTGGCAATGGAAAGAACCGGCATTTTTTTGGACAGTTCTATTTGGACTCGATCGCATGCCACCGGCGGATACAAATCCTCGGTCGTCAACTTGAATCCGTACTGTTCAGGATTGGACAGAATCAGTTTGGCCGCCAGAATCCGAAAGACATATCTCTGGGTTTCCTGGTAGAGATACAGATCATAGAAATTATTGGAATCTTGAAGAAAAATCTCATTTTTCAACCCTGCCTCCCCCATGTTGTAGGCGGCAGCAGCCAGGGTCCAGGACCCGAAATCACCATACAGCTTTTTCAGATAGGCCAGGGCCGACCGGGTGGATGCGGCCATGTTCCGGCGCTCGTCCAGTTCTTCGGAAATGGTCAGGCCGTAGCGCTCTCCCGTATCCTTGATGAACTGCCAGTAGCCCATAGCGCCCTTGGGAGACCCGGCCAGTGCCCGCAAGGAACTTTCGACCACGGGAA
>CAYQKZ010000018.1:0-17475 GCA_964418135.1 uncultured Desulfobacterales bacterium | reverse complement strand
TCTTTCAGTACCGTCTGAATATATGGCATATATCGACTGGCTCGTTTCAGCCACATGATGGTTTGATCCCGATCCCAGAGCATCAGGAGGAGTTCCCGCTCGAGTCGCTCGCGGGCATCCATGGTCTCGATCGGTGCCGGCTCCCCGCAAAAATCCAGCGGCGGTTTCACACGAATGCTCGCAATCAAGGAAGGAATACACTCCATTTCCGAACTATCGGCAGCCTGGACCAAACCGCAGGCACCGGTACACAAAACGAATAACATCATCAATATCTGTATCATAATCTCCCGTCACATGATAAACATACACGAACACCGTTCCGCCGCGAAGAATTATTTTTTACGTGTGTTTCGTGTATTTCGTGGTTTTAAATCAAACTTGAACATGGCAAGGCCATAACCGATATGCGCGATGATAAATGTCACCCCATGAAACAAAATGAAAATGTAGACACCGTTGAAATCAGAAAATTTGAATCCCAGTCCCATGACTGGTGGAACCGAAAGGGCGATTTCAAACCCCTTCACGACATCAACCCCATCCGCGTCCAATATATCGATGAACGCGCCTCCCTTTTCGGAAAACAGGTGCTGGACATCGGGTGCGGCGGTGGCATTCTGTCGGAAGCCATGGCGGCAAGGGGAGCCATCGTCACAGGACTCGACCGGGGAGAAGCGCCTCTGAATGCGGCCCGGCATCACCTGATAAAAAGTGGACTTCAGGTAAGCTACCTGCAATCCACCGCTGAAGATTTCACAGAGACCCACGCCGGACGGTTCGATATCGTCACCTGTCTGGAAATGCTCGAACATGTGCCCGATCCCCGTTCCGTCATCCACGCCTGCAAAACCCTGGTCAAACCCGGGGGCGATGTGTTCTTCGCCACCCTCAACCGGAATCCCAAATCCTTCCTGCTGGCCATTGTCGGCGCCGAATATCTGATGCGGCTGATCCCCATCGGAACCCACACCTACCGCCGATTTATCAAACCGGCGGAAATGCGGCGCTGGATGCAGCAGACCGGCCTGGTTCCGCACGATATCACGGGAATGCACTACAACCCGGTTTTTCGAACCTGTTCACTGGGCGGCAATCTGCACATCAATTATCTCGTTCATGCCAGACGATCCTGGTAAGGTATCAGGTCCCATGAATCAGATTTTTACAGCACCCTGATACCTGCACCCTGATACCTGAACCCTGATACCTGAACCCTGATACCTGCACCCTTATACCAACCGTAACAACTCCTCAGGGTGATGGATCAGTGCCGCAGCACCGTTTTCCTCAAGCTCTTTGCGAGTGCGAAAACCCCATAAGGCACCGACGGGAAACATCCCGGCGGATACGGCTGTTTGCATATCGATGGCCGTATCGCCCAGATAAATGATCCGATCCAGTTCAGTCCCCAGCAGATTGGCTATTTCCAGGGCACCGGCCGGATCGGGTTTTCTCGGAACGTCGTCCCGCAAGCCGAACATTACCTTGAACCGCCATTTCGGCAGCAGTTCCTGAACGCACGTCACCGTAAAGAGATGCGACTTGTTGGACAATATGGCCATATCGATTCCCCGTGCCGTCAGTGCATCGAGCATTTCGGGGACACCGTCATACAGCCGGGTTTTAACTTTCCAGCTCTGATCGTAATCCGCCATGAAGGCTTCCAGACATTCCCGATAACCCGCTGTTCCCCGAACACTTTCCGGAACCGCCCGCTCGATGAGAACCGCCGATCCGTCACCGACAAAATACCGATAGGCATCCATCGGATGGGTCGGGAAACCCCGTTCCGCAAGTACCCTGTTTACGGCATCCCCGAGATCCTCCAACGTATCCAGAAGCGTGCCATCCAGATCGAAAATAACCGCCGAATATCTATTCAAAACCACCTGCCTTTACCCTTTGTATTTTTATCGATCAAGCCTTCCGATCAGAACTTCCAATTTCAATCCGCCATGATACATGGCATGAAATCGCCATTTCGGTGAAACACCGCGGATGTCCGACCGATCCGGCACCATCATCGCGAATTTCCATCCCCGGTAATCGGCTTTCAGTTTCTGCATCACGTCCTGAATGAGTGTACGGCTTTCCCGGCGGGTTCCCATCCGTTTTCCATAAGGGGGATTGATGACGATAAGTCCTGGTTCAGCCGATAGATCTTTGGGAATCAGATCGAAAAAATCCTTTTCCAGAACTTGAATCTGCTTTAAATCAGGTCGGGAATCCACCAGAGCGGCCAGCCAGTCATACGCCGTGGATGCCTCGTCAATGGCAAACACAGGCGGCAGCGGACCCGTTACCATGGACTTTTCCGCATCGCTTCGCAGGTGATGCCACTGGGTTGGCCTGAATGCCGGCCATCCCATGAATGCAAAGGCGCGGTTCCACCCCGGCGGGATGTTCCGGGCCATCATGGCCCCTTCGATGGCAAAGGTTCCGGAGCCGCACATGGGATTGACCAGTGTTTCACTCCCCGTATATCCCGCCAGCATTAAAATGGCGGCAGCCAGGGTCTCCCGGACCGGCGCGTTTCCCGCGATCGTTTTGACGCCTCTCTTATAAAGCAAATCGCCGCTGCTGTCCATGGAAACACTGAACCGGTCATCTATACCGCGAATGAAAAGTTGCTGCGGAATCACGGATGATTCGATGGTCGGCACCTCACCCACAAACTGAGACAGCCGATTGCCAACAGCCTCGATAAAAATCCCGGCAACCGCTTCCGTGTGATAGAGCCGGCAATGATGCGTGGATACACGGATCAGCGGCACGGCAGCGGGATGCAGATAGAGTTCCCAGGGGATTTCGGCAGTTTTTCCGGAAAGCTGTGTAAAATGGGTGGCCGTGACGGTTTCGATGCGCATCAGAATCCGAGAGGCCGTCCGCAGATGCAGATTGGCCAGATATCCGTCATAGAGTTTTCCGGAGAACATAACGCCTCCGGCAGCCTCTGCCGCTTTGCCGCTGAAAGAAGGCAGTCGCATCAGCTCCATTCTACACAGACGTTCCAGCCCTGGCACCGTAATCGCGAAAAAATCATGCGTTCGACCCGAAACATTCCGTTTCATGCGTTTTTCAAGTGAAGACATCATTACATCCCATCATGCGCCAGGTTTGTGAACCGTATCTGAAATTTTGTATTTTATATTGGCGTATAAAAAAGTATATTATCCGGTTGGAGTTCATATTTAAGCAAGGATAACATGAACCCCGTCAAAAGACACGAAGATATGGAAAATGGGATGAATCGAAAGCGACGGGTCGTGGACTCAAAATTACAGATGAAATTGACATTGCGATTGAAAGGATTAAATTAAACCCTGATTTGTATCCAACGATCGTTGAAGGCGTCAATAAGATTCAGATCAATGAATTTCCACGATATTTTATTACATTGAAAAAGATGTGCGCATCATTTTGCGTGTATTTCACAACAACAGAAAACCCATGGAATGGTGAAAAAGGAGCAACGCATGATTCATGTTGAAAACCTCACCCGGTATTACGATGACTTCTGTGCGGTAGACGGCATTCATCTGGATATTCCGAAAGGTGAAATCCTAGGATTGCTGGGACCGAACGGCGCCGGGAAAACTACTACGCTGAGGATGCTGACAGGGTATCTTCAGCCGTCTGCGGGCCAGATCCGGGTCAAGGACTTTACCATCGGCCCGGACACGATCGAAATCAAAAAGTGTATCGGATATCTGCCGGAATCCGCCCCCCTGTATCACGACATGATGGTGTATGATTATCTGAATTATGTTGCGGACATCCGGGAGATGAAACCGGATCGGAAAACGGCCCGGATCGACGAACTGGCCCAGTTGTGCGGCCTGACGTCGGTCATGCACAAGACCATCGGAGAATTGTCCAAAGGCTTCAAGCAGCGGGTCGGCCTGGCCCATACGCTCATGAATGATCCGGAAATCCTGATTCTGGATGAACCCACGTCCGGCCTCGACCCGAATCAGATTGTCGAAATCCGGGAAATCATCCGGAAGATCGGTCGGGAAAAAACCATCATCCTGTCCACCCACATCCTGAGCGAAGCCGAAGCCACCTGCGATCGGATCGCCATCATCCATCAGGGAAAAATCGTGGCCGATGGCAGCACCCAATCCATCAAGCAATCGGCCGGTAAAGACCGTACCATCTATATCACGCTGGAAAATGCGGACATCGAGACCGTTCGAGAACACGTGAAGACAGTCCCCGGCATATCCCGGATCGAACACATGGCTTCCTCGGATACCGGTCATCTCGATCTGAAAATCTCCGTGCAGTCCGATGCCGATATCCGCAAGGACATTTACCGGATCATCCGACAGGCCGACTGGATGCTGCTGGAGTTCCGCCAGGAAACCCAGACCCTCGAACACATATTCCGTGAACTTACCCTGGAGAATTGACATGCGCCCCGTTATTCACATTTTCAAAAGAGAATTCCTGGCCTATATGGTATCGCCGGTTGCCTACATCGTCATTTCGGTGTTTCTGGTCATTACCGGATGGTTTTTCTTTACACCTTTTTTTCTGCAGAACCAGGCCAGTCTGCGCAATTTTTTCGCACTCCTGCCCCTGGTTTTCTCCTTTGTCATTCCGGCAATCACCATGCGGTTATTGTCCGAAGAGTTCAGTGTTGGATCCTATGAAACATTGCTGACCCTTCAGGTCACTTTCACCGATGTGGTCATGGGAAAATTTCTGGCCGCAACCGGTTTTACGGCGGTCATGCTGGCGCCCACCCTGATGTATCCGATCACGGTGTCGGTTCTGGGCAATCTGGACTGGGGTCCGGTGGTAGGCGGTTATATCGGCGCCTTACTGCTGGGCGCAACGTTTTCGGCCATCGGTCTGCTGGCATCGTCTCTGACTCGAAACCAGATCGTTGCCTTTATTGTGGGAACGGCCGTGTGTTTCAGTCTCTGCCTGATCGACAAGATGCTTTTTTTTCTGCCGCAATCGCTGCTGAGTGTTTTTGAATATCTGGGAGCGGATTTCCATTTCCAGAACATTGCCAAGGGCATTCTGGATACACGGGACATCCTGTATTTTATCAGTGTCGGGTTTATCGGACTTTACGGCGCCAATCTGGCCATGCAGGAAAAATGTTAAGGAGCGGGATTATGGAAAAACAGACACCCCGGACCCTGCGATCCGGAAAATATTTCAAATTCATGGCGTATGTTGCATTGGTAATTTTACTGAACGTAGCCGGCATGACGCTGTTTGCCCGTATCGATCTTACCGGCAATCAGGTATATTCCCTGTCGAAAGCCAGTCGGGAAGCGGTCAAAGCCCTTTCCGAGCCATTGACCCTTCATGTCTTCTTTACGCGCAATCTGCCGGCTCCGCATAACAGCACCGAGCGGTATCTGCACGATCTGCTGGCCGAATATGCGGTATTGGTCGGCAAGAATTTCAATTATCGGTTTTACGATGTCAGCCCGGAAGACGGCTCTCCGCAGTCAGCCAGAATCGAGAACCAGAAGCTGGCGGAGTCTTACGGGGTTCAGCCGGTTCAGATTCAGGCCGTGGAAAGTGATGAAGTCAAATTTCAACGCGCCTATATGGGCCTGGTGCTGATTCACGGCGATCTCGTGGAGCGCATTCCGGCCATTACCAGCACGGACGGCCTGGAATATCAAGTCACCACCGCCATTCAGAAACTGACCAACAAGGTCAGCGTACTCCTGGCCACTAAAGACCCCATTCAGGTGAAACTCTACAAATCTTCGTCCATAGATGCCATTGCCCCTTACATGGGGCTGGACACGCTGCCTAAGCTGAACACCGAAATCGAGTCTCTGGTGAAAAAGCTGAACGGTCAGTTGTACGGAAAGCTCTCGTACCGTTTTCTGGACCCATCCACCGACCCGAATCTGGAGTCGGATATCAAAGCCCATAACCTTACGAGCCTGAAATGGCCGGAACTGTCGAACGGTAAAATTCCGGCAGGCCAGGGCGCCATCGGCATGGTGATGCAATACGGCGACAAATCCGTCGGCATTCCGCTGCTGCATGTCATCAAGATTCCCATTATCGGCACCCAGTATCAATTAGCGGATATGGCCAGTGTCGAAGAGGCCATGAATCATCAGGTCGAAACCCTTATCGGCATCAATGAAACCCTGGGGTATCTGGCCGATCACGGCACCCCCAATCTCTACGGATCACCCATGGCCCGTGGTCAGCAGGGGGCACCCGAAGATGTGGACACGTTCCGCAGCCTGGTCTCGAAAACCTATTCGTTCAAGGATGTGCAGCTCAAGGATCAAGCGGTTCTGGACGGATACAACTGCCTGGTGATCGCCGGCCCCACGCAGCCGTTCACCGATTACGATCTGTTCCTGATCGACCAGTACCTGATGAAGGGTAAGAATCTGGCTGTTTTTTTGGATGCTTTCACGGAAGGTCGCAGCCAGCAGAACATGTTCGCCCAGCAAGGGCCACAGTTGGTTCCCTTGAACACCGGCATGGAAAAGCTGATGGAACATTACGGCATCGGCATCAAGCCGGTGATGGTGATGGACGAGAACAGCTTCAAACAGCAGGTTCCCCAGCAGTTCGGGGGCGGAGAGCGGCATATTTATTTTGCGCCGCTGATCAAAAACGAGCAGATCAACAAGGATTATCCCTTCATGAAGTCGATCAAGGGACTGGTCGGGTTTCAAATGTCGCCCCTTCTGGCAAACAACGACAAACTGGCCCAAAACGGAATCAAGGCCAATCTGCTGTTCTCGTCTTCTCCGAAGTCCTGGGAAATGAAAGCGCCGCTGAATCTCAATCCCATGTTCATGCAGCCGCCAACCGGAAGCGACAAAATGGCCGCACAACCTTTGGCCTACATTCTGGAAGGGGAATTTTCCAGTTATTTTGCCGGAAAACCCATTCCGGAGAAACCGCAGCCGGAAAAATCCCCCAAAGAGCCGGATGAAACCGAAGACCCTGAAAATCCGGAGAAAACACCTGGCCCGGAAGCAGCCGCTTCTCCCGGAGATATGCCGAAACCCGATACATCCAAACCCGCCGACCTTTCCAAAATAGAAGGGGAGTCAAACGTGATCCCCAAAGGAAAGCCGGGGAAAATTTTTGTCATGGCCTCTTCTCAAATGCTGAAAGACAACATTCTGGATGAAGCCGGACGCAGCCCAAATGCCGTCTTTGTGCTGAACGTTCTGGATTATCTCAACAACCATCAGGACATCGCCGTCATGCGCGCCAAGGAACAGCGGTTCAATCCGCTGGCGGATATGTCGCCGTCGGTCAAAACCGCCGTCAAATCGCTGAACATCGCCGGTCTTCCGGTGCTGGTCGTTCTGGCGGGAATGATTGTATGGCTGCGCCGGAAATCCCGCAGACGGCAGATTCAACTGATGTTTCAAAAACAGGAAGGTTGATGATGAAACTGAAAAAAGAATTGATATTGATTGCCCTGGCCATTGTATTGTTGATCGGTTACCTGTCGGTTCGGGAAACCGACCGGAATGAATACCGGCTTCCGGATATTGCCAAAATCACTGTATCCGACATCACCCGGATCGAGATTGCCCGTCCGGAAGGAACGGTCGTTTTAGAAAAGAAGGACTCCTCATGGCAGATTCAGCCCCAAGCCTATTTGGCGGATTCCGGCAAGGTCAACACCATTCTGAGTGCTCTGGAAAAATTGTCTCTGACAGCTATGGTCTCCGAATCCAAATCCTATACCCGCTACGATCTCGACCCCGACAAAGCCATCCGCATCAAAGCCTGGGCCGGCCAGGAACTCAAGCGCGACCTTCAGATCGGCAAACCCGCTGCCACCTTTCAGCACACATTCGTCCGGATGGGGGATGGTGCGGAAGTGTATCATGCGTGGCAGAATTTACGGACAGCGTTCGATCAGACGGCGGACAAGCTGCGCGACAAGACCGTTCTGGCTTTCAGCATGGATGAAGTCCAGGAAGTGGCCATCCACCGAGAAGGCAAAGAGACGGTCATCCGTAAAACCGAGACCATGCCAATCCCCGAAACAGCCGCTCCCGCCGAGGGGGCGCCCGCTGATGCGGCAGCGCCTGCCGGTCAAACGCCGCCCGCCGATGCCGCATCCAAGTCTGCCGGTGATACGCCGTCAGCCGACACCGCATCCAAGCCTGCCGAAATTCGGTGGCTGACAGATGAGGGAAAGGCAGCCGATCTGTCTAAAATGAACAAACTGCTTTCCTCGCTTTCCCGACTGTCCTGCGAATCCTATGTGGACGGCAAAAGCCCGGCCGATTTTACCGCGCCGATCTGCAGCATCGTCGTGAAAGGCAAGAAAGACTACACCCTGACCATTTACGCCAAAACCGACAAGGAGGCCAAGGCATATCCGGCGTCTTCTTCAGAGTCCGCCTGCGTGTTCACCCTGCCGGATCATCTGGCCGATCCGTTGATTGCAGATCCGGAAACCCTTTTCGGCAATACGACCAGGCCAACTCCGCAAAACTGATCATCCCTTACCACCGGGGGCGGGAAGATTTTCCGCCCCCATCCCCCCTCCCCCAAACAGTTTGTGTGTTCTCCGGAATCGATCACTTCATATCTCTCATTTTGATAGACTTTTCAGTTCACAGTATGAAGACAGCCCTTTCCGATCTCAGCCATGACAGCACTGAAAGTGATAGATATGATTACCTTTTGGCTTTATTGATTTTTGATACGCATTCAGGCTGTCGGCAATGGTATGGATGTTGCTTAGCAACTTCACACCTGAACACGGAATTTCCTGAACCACGGATAAAACATAAAATTTTTATGGTCTGTGTCTTAAAGAAAGGAGGTGGTGAGAAAGATATGATTGTTCGGAACCAATCCGAAATATGTCGTTGGTTGTACGTAATAAAAGAATTGAACGAATATGGTAAGTAATTTATTTTTTTAACAGATATTCAAACAGGAGTGTACTATGACAAAAAAATTACATGGAATTGGTCGCACCGCTATGTTGATTGGATTACTGCTATTACCCTTTGCCTGGACGGCACCGGATTCAGCGGCCATCAGTCTGCCGCCCCTGGAAAAAATACTTTCGGAAGACGGAACAACGTTGTTCCAAGGTCAATCGCCAGGAATTTTTGTGGTGAATCGTGATCCCTTCTATAAACCCATGCACATTCCAGCTCCAATCGATCTCCGAGACCTGGGCCAAACCGCCACGGCCACATTTTTGATTACCTATAGCCCCGCTGGTGAGAAAAACATTTTCGGTGATACGTGTGACGCTTATCCTGACTCGGCGAAAACTGCACTGGAAACATCCGTAGCCATCTGGGGCAATCTTGTCCAGTCGTCTGTACCGATAACGATAAAAGCCTGCTGGGCGGCTCTGGCTGACAGCGAGACGTTAGGATATGCAGGCGGCGGATCGAAACACAGGGATTTTGCCAATGCGCCGAAAAAAAATACCTGGTACACGGCTTCGTTGGCAAATTCATTGGCAGGCTCCGATCTGGACCCCAATAACTGGGACACACATATCACCATGAACAGCAAATTTCCCTGGTATCTCGGAACCGATGGGAAACCCCCGGAAGATCAATTCGATTTCATCACAACGATGCTGCATGAGATTTGTCATGGACTCAACTTCAGCGGCACGGCCGATTACAGTAACACCACGGGAGAAGGAGAACTGGGAGATAATGGTTCTTTCAACGTTTTCGATACATTCATGAAAGATGGTGATGGCAAACTGCTTATCGATTATACAACTCCTTCTGCACCCCTGGGCAGTGTTCTGACAGGCGGGAATCTCTGGTTTCACGGAACTCATGCCATGTCGGCAAATGGGGACTCGAGAGTGAAGATGTACGCGCCTTCAAAGTGGTCGAGCGGTTCCAGCTACGCCCATCTGGACTACGACACGTTCAAGGATACGGTCAACAAACTGATGGTTTATCAGGGTGGACCCGGCGAAGCCGTCCACGATCCCGGCCCGGTTACCAAAGGGCTGCTTAAGGATTTGGGCTGGGGGGCCGGCGGAACCACCAGTCGTTCGGAGATCATCGGCACATGGAGCAACGGTATGTGGTACTGGAATCCGGCCACCTTGGCCTGGACTCAGACCAGCAGCAGCAAACCCGAAGGCACCCGCCCAATTACCGCAGGAGATGTGACGGGTGATGGCAAGGCCGATATCATTTCCTGCTGGAACAGCGGCCTCTGGTACCAGGATGGGACTACACTCGGATGGACAAAAGTTCATGCGAATGCGCCCGTCAAAGTGGCTGCCGGGGATATCACGGGAGACGGAAAGGCTGAAATCGTCGGCACATGGAGCAGCGGCATCTGGTACTGGAATCCGGCCGCATCGGCCGCATCGGCATGGACACTTACCAGTAATAAAGTGCCGTCAGGCCCGATTGCCATGGGTGACATCACAGGAGATGGAAAGTCCGATATCGTTTCCTGCTGGAGCAGCGGCATCTGGTACCAAAACGGTGCAACGATGACATGGACAAAGGTGAACAATCTTCCGGCCGATAAACTGGGTGCCGGGGATATCACGGGAGACGGAAAAGCTGAAATCGTCGGCACATGGAGCAGCGGTATCTGGTACTGGAATCCGGCCACCCTGGTCTGGATAAAGACCAGTGATTCGCAACCGTCCGGTCCGATTGCCGTGGGAGATGTCACGGGAGACGGAAAGGCCGATATCGTTGCCTGCAAAGACAGCGGCCTCGAATATCAAAACGGAACAACCCTGGAATGGACAAAGGTCAAAGACATCGCGCCAGACAGAGTGGCTGTCGGGAATGTAACGGGCGATTAAATTCATTTTAACCGATGAAATTTGTCGTTGAACGAAGGCCTGGTATGGATAAGTACCAGGCCTTTTTTTCTTTTATCCACAAGCTGTTAGAACGAATTTTGAGATAGTTTCCATATGGCAGAGCCTCGGATGGAAAAACAGGCCAGCGCGCTCATCCCCGGCAGGCGGGCAGGCAGCATGCAATAGTCGAGAGTCATGATACCGGCCATCAGCCGGTGAAGCTGTTTGCCGATTCCCTGCGGGGCATGCAGTGTCGTCTTCCGTTTCTTCGCCAGATGCGCGGCCACCCAGCAGACGGGATAGGTCAGGTGAAAAAAGTAACCGGCCCATACGCAGTCCGCACCCAGCGCCATGGCAGTATGTTTGAGCATATCGAGACGGTAACGTCTGCAATGCCCGTAACACTCGTCATAATTGGACCACAATTCCTGACACGCGGGAACGGTGACGATCAGATGGGCCAGATTGGGAAAGCCATCGATCAAACGCTTCAGAAAGACGACAGGCTCCGGGATATGCTCGATGACATCGAGCAGCAGGATCGTGTTGCAGCGCATTTTCTCCGCAGGCGGGATATCCCAGGCATCCATTCCCACGAGAACATGATCGCGGACGGCATCCAGCGGCCGCGCCTTTGCCGGTTCAACACCGGTGCAATCGATGCCATGATCCCGCAAATAGTGGACGACAAAGCCCCGGCCGCATCCGACATCGAGTACGACGGCACCCGCACCGGCGAATTTCCTGACGGCGCTGGTCAGAATTCTGTTTCGCGCCAGGTTCCACCAATGGTTCTCGAAGCCGTCCGGATAGGCATGCTCGTATTGATCATCGGAAAATTCGGTTGTCATGCGTTTCCTCTATCATGATCCTATCGGTTAATTCACCAGGCTGCAGTCGGCGCCGACTTCCCTGCACACACGCATCACTCATCCAGAATACGATAATCTATTCAGGCCTGTTGTCAAGGTATATCCCAATACGGTGTACATTCATCTTCATCCATCAATGGAGATAACGTAACCGTTAACTCCCCCGGATTCCCGAATACTTGCAGGTGATATTCTCCGGATTCAATCACTTTTGAATCTCTCATTCTGACAGGGTATCCCCCTACCCTGATAGACTGATCTCTCATTTTGATAGACTGCTCAAATCAAAATTGAAAAGACAATCTCGGCTCATTGATTGTATATAATTTCAACCAACCAATATCCTTATCTTTAAATTTTTTTTGTTTTAAATATTTTCATATCGATGCCAATGGCGCGGTTTTTGCTTATTCTCACCATGAAAATAGCTATCGGCATTCAGTTCAACAAGTTGGAATTGCAGATTATTATATAGAGGAAAAAGTTATGATTACAGAAACATCCTTATCCGGAGCCTTACCGAATATCCTCATATTCTCATCATCGATAACGACAGGGTCAATCGGTATATCCTTTCCGGGATTCTCGAGAAACCGGGTTACCAAACCCGGCTGGTTCTCAAAAGAATCCTATCCGGAACTGCGGATTTCAACGACCCTGGAAGCCGATCCTGGAACGATTTTCCTCCACAGGAGTCTCTGCTTGCTGAAGCGGCTGCTGGTAACGATCATCACCGGATTACTGGAGGCATTTTTTATCAAGGAGCGAGTCGACCATGGTCAGCAGGGATGATCCACCCCAGGAGGACATCACACATTCATCGGTTTGCAAAGCTTCGTTGCCAACACGCTCCGATCCGGCAAACCCCATATGGCCCCAGGAAGTTACCATCAAACGCTTTTTCTGGCTGGCGATCCTGCTCTGGTCGATCCTGATCGCCATACTGGCCACCATGGATTACCGGCAGGACAAAGATACCCATGTAGAGATCGCCATTGCCAGTGCCCGCGACACCATTTCCCGAGACCTGCTTTATCGGCGGTGGGCGACCGAGCATGGCGGCGTTTACGTGCCTGCCACCACCGAGACACCGCCCAACATCTATCTTTCCCACCTCCCGGAAAGAGATATCGTTACACCGTCGGGCAGGGAGCTGACGCTGGTAAATCCGGCCTATATGACCCGCCAGGTTCATGAACTGGGGCTGTCACAATACGGCATGCGCGTGCATATCACCAGCCTGAATCCAATCAGGGCCGAAAATGGCCCGGATGCGTGGGAAAGGGAGGCGCTTATAGCCTTTGAACGGGGAGATAAAGAGGTGTCGGCCCTCGATTCCGTCAACGGGGAATCCTATCTCCGCTATATGCGTCCGATGATTACGGAGCCAGGCTGCCTCAAATGCCATGCGATACAGGGTTACACCGTCGGGAATATTCGAGGCGGGATCAGTGTTTCCGTGCAATGGGAGCCGCACCGCATCTCTCTTCTTGGGCATCTTCGCTCAACGGTACTCGGTTTCGGCCTCGTCTGGTTACTCGGGCTTTTGGGGATGTGGCTTGCCCGATACGGTCTTCTCAGAGTTCTTTCCACCCACAGGCAAGGGGAAGAAGCGTTGCGCGAGAGCGAGGAGCGATTCAGAAATTTTTTTGAACGGCACTCGGCCGTCATGATGATTATCGATCCCGCCACAGGAAGGATCGTAAACGCCAATCAAGCGGCGGCTGACTATTATGGATGGCCCATCGCGGAACTCATCCGAATGCGTATTCAGCAGATCAACATGCTGTCCTCAGAAGCTGTGCAGATCGAAATGGCGAAAGCCGGATTGTCGGAGCAAGTCGTGTTCGAATTTCACCACCGAAAGGCGGATGGTTCCATCCGTGAGGTGGAGGTATTCAGCAACGCCATCCATGTGAAGGAAAAGCCATTTCTCTATTCCATCATCCACGACATCACCGACCGTAAGAATGCCGAGATGGCGCTGCGGAAGACCAATGCAGATCAACGCGAGCGGGATGTTCTGGTCAGAGAGGCAGAAGATCGGCGAATTCTGCTCGACAACATCCCGACACACGTTTGGTATCTGACCGACGAAAATACATACGGTGCGGTGAACGAAGCTCATGCGGCCTTTAATGGAAAGCGAAAGGAAGACATCGCTTTCAAAAGCCTGTACGATATCCTTCCCAGGGAAGTGGCGGATATCTGCCGGCAGGGCAATATCGAGGTATTCGCCACCGGCAAGCTGCTGCGCACCGAAGAATGGATTCCCCATATCTCCGGTGAGGATCGGCTGCTCTCTATCGTGAAAATTCCCAAGCTCCGCGCCGATGGCAGTGTGGAATACGTCGTCTGTTCCGGAGAGGATATCACCGATCTCAAACGGACGGATCGTATCATACAGGCGCGCCTCCGTCTGTTGGAATTTGCAGATTCGCATTCTTTGGACGAATTGCTTACCGAGACATTGGATGAAATTGAATCACTGACGGGAAGTGCGATTGGTTTCTATCATTTTGTCGAATCTGATCAAACAACACTTTCATTACAGAACTGGTCCACCCATACACTGAATACCATGTGCAATGCTGCGGGAAAAGGCAA
This sequence comes from uncultured Desulfobacterales bacterium, assembly GCA_964418135.1. GTDB lineage: Bacteria > Desulfobacterota > Desulfobacteria > Desulfobacterales > Desulfatirhabdiaceae > RAAP-1. The sequence continues at coordinate 3,195 of CAYQKZ010000018.1, read as the reverse complement.
CCATTACGCCATTGCGCAGGCAGGCGTGTGGGCAGACTGTGTAAACAACCGTCATCCCGTCATTCATAACGACTATGCTTCCTTGCCCCACCGCAAGGGGATGCCTGAGGGTCATACAGCGGTCATCAGAGAACTTGTTGTACCGGTTTTTAGAGGCAACCTGATCAAAGCGATCATTGGGGTCGGTAACAAATCCACGGATTACACCGATGGCGATATTGAGATCGTATCACTATTGGGCGATATTTCATGGGATATCACCGAGCGCAAGCTGGCTGAACGAGCATTGCGGGAAATCAATGAAAAGCTGGAAGTGGCAATCGTCAAGGCGGAGGCGGCCACCATCGCCAAAAGCCAGTTTTTAGCCAACATGAGCCATGAGATCCGCACACCGCTGAACGCGATCATCGGCTTCTCCCAGTTGATGCAGAACTCCCCGGGGCTCTCTGTCGAGCAACTCAATCGTTTGGAGATCATCCATCGCAACGGGGATCACCTGCTGGGGCTGATCAACGATATCCTGGAGTTTTCCAGGATCGAGGCCGGAAGGCAACAACCAGATATGACCACGTTCGATCTGCGTGCCTTGATCGGCGATCTGGAGATAATGTTCCGGCAAAGAGCGGCAAACAGGAAATTGAGATTCGTCACAGATGGGCTCGACCAGGTGCCGCGGTACCTGATCACCGACGAGTTGAAGCTGCGCCAGGTGTTGATCAATCTGATCGGCAATGCCGTAAAGTTCACCCAAACAGGTGAAGTCCGCCTGCGCGTAGGGGCGGAATCGGTCCAACAGGACGGAACGCAGTTGCTGGTGACCTGGGTAGAGGACACCGGACCGGGGATTGCGACAGAAGAAATGGGGCTGCTGTTCGAAGTCTTCGAACAAACCGCAACAGGCCGTCGCAGCGGACGGGGCACGGGCCTGGGGCTGGCCATCAGCCGGCGGTTCGCTCGGATAATGGGCGGGGATCTGACCGTTACCAGTGAAATCGGCAAGGGCAGCCGCTTCCGTCTTGAAATCCCGGTTCGGGAAGGGATCGCATTTATGATCACGGAAAAGACCGATCCTCACCGGCGCTTTCGCCTCGAAGCTGGCCATCCCCCTTGCCGGGTGTTGGTCGCAGATGATATGGAAGACAGTCGTGCATTTCTTGTCCGATTACTGGAAAATGCAGGCTTCGAGGTGCAGGAGGCCGATGACGGCGGGAAAGCTGTGGCGGCATTTTCAAGGTGGCGACCCCAGATTGTCTTGATGGATAAACGCATGCCCAACATGAACGGGGATGAAGCCATCGAAAGAATTCGCCGCAGTACGGGAGGTGACGAGGTGAAGATCATCACGTTGAGTGCCGATGCAACCAACGATAGCATTGAACGCACCATAGCCGCCGGCGCCGATGCGTTCATGATGAAGCCATTCAAGATCGAGGAGATGTTCGAGAATATCCGCGTCCTGACCGGGGTGCGCTATCGCTGTGAAAAAGCGGCCTCATCGGACGAATCGTCCGGACCACCGCCGGCCCTGACATGGGAGATGGTGGAAAGCATTCCGGATCAGCTTAGAAAACAAATCCACAATGCCGCTGTCGGTTGCCGCCAGGGTAACCTGTTCACGCTGCTGGAAGAGATTACCCGCATCGACCCGGAATTGAGCAAGAAGCTTCGAAACATCATCGAAGACTTCGATTATGAAACCTTGATCGAACTGTTCGATCAAGGCAACCGTTTATGGAAATAATTTGTACATAGCGTTATTTTTCTGGATGTCTATACTGCGAAAGGGCATAATCTGCACTTTCCTGTTGCTTCCTCCCCCAGCGGGAGAGGGGTGGGGGTTCAAAAGTTAAGATTATGACCATTGATGGCCAACAAGCCCTTGTTCATCAAGGTTTATTTTACAGAGGAAAAACATCATGATTACGGGAACATCCTTTTCCGATGCCATACCGAATATCCTCATCGTCGATGATGTGAGAGCCAACCTGGATCTACTTTCCGGGATTCTCGAGGAACGGGGTTACCAGACCCGGCCTGTTCTCAACGGAAAGCTTGCGCTGATGTCGGCCAAAGCCGATCCCCCCGACATCATCCTCCTCGACATCAATATGCCGGAAATGGACGGGTTCGAGGTGTGCAAACGCCTCAAGGCCGATGCAGCCACGAAGGACATTCCGATCATTTTCTTAACGGCTTTCACCGAGACAGCCGATAAAGTGAAGGCATTTTCCCTGGGGGCGGTGGATTACATCACCAAACCGTTTCAAACGGATGAAATCGCCGCCCGCGTGCAGACCCACTTGAATATCCGCACCCTTCAACGCCGGCTTGTCGATCACAATGCCAACCTGGAGAGGCTGGTCGCGGAGCGAACGCGTGAGCTGGCGAACGCGAACAGTCTCAAGAATGATTTCCTGAAAATGATCTCCCATGAGATACGCACCCCGGTGAACGGAGTTCTCGGTATGGGAGAATTGATTCTGGACCTGTGTCCTGCCTCCGAAGACCGTACCCTTTATGCCGAAGTTTTTCAGGAAAGCAGTTTGCGCCTTCGCAATCTCATCGAAGACGCGACCATGATCGTGGATATCGAGAATGTGGCACGCAATGACCGGTCGGCAGTATCTTTTTCCGCAATTCTCGACGAGGTCAAAGCATCTCATCCGGAACTAAGGATTTCAACGACTCTGGATGCCGATCCTGGAACGATTTTCCTCCACTGGAATCACTTCTTGCTGAAGCGGGTACTGGAAACGATCATCCTTCTTGCAGCGTCTTTCTCCGCAGACAAGCACAGCGTTCATGTTACGGTGGACGTGGATGCCCGTACCCTTCGAATGTGTCTGGATTTAGAGACGCTGTTCCTTTCAGAGGCTGCGACCGCCGATTTCTTCAAGATGGAGTCCACCGCAAGGTGCGTTTCCCCTGCCGAATCGCTGGGGCTGGCCCCGGTTGCGGTGAACAGTCTCATCTCGGCTTTTGGCGGCGAGATGAGACTGTTCAAGGGTGAAAATAATACTGGATTGCTGAAGGCATTATTTATCAAGGAGCAAGACAACCATGGTCAGCAGGGATGATCCACCCCATGAGGACACCGCACCTTCCTCGGTTTGCGAAGCTTCGTTGCCAACAGGCCTCGAGCCGGCAAACCCCATATGGCCCCAGGAAGTTACCATCAAACGCTTTTTCTGGCTG
>CAYQKZ010000017.1:24019-24434 GCA_964418135.1 uncultured Desulfobacterales bacterium | reverse complement strand
CAAAGCCAATGAAACAGGGCTGGAATTGCTCGAAAAGTCAATCGGCGATGTGCTGAGCAGCCATGTTACAACACTGGTGCCGGATGCTGAAAAACTACGATTCGTTGGTGCGTTGAAGAATATCGCCCGCGAACGATGGATGAAACAGATAATGGTTCCAGTATGGGTGAAAACAAAAAAATCGGGATTACGATATCACTTCTTAAGATCAATCAGGAGCCCGCTGGGTGGATTATCGTGATGGAGGATTTGAAACCGTGGGGGGATTCATCGATACATGAAGGGTGAAGTTTCATAGCGAAATCTGCCGAATCGTCACCCTTTATCTATTTGTTTTTATGATTATTTTTCTTTCAATGCGGCATGGGCGGCAGCCAGCCGCGCAATAGGCACCCGAAACGGGGAGCAGGAAACA
>CAYQKZ010000017.1:0-24009 GCA_964418135.1 uncultured Desulfobacterales bacterium | reverse complement strand
GCATAAATGAATGGACTGGGGATCACCGCCGTGTTCACCGCAGATACCGCATTCCATCTCGGGTTTGACGGACCGCCCCTTGTTCAGGGCGGTTTTCATCAACTCTCCCACGCCTTCCCGATCGATGGTGGTAAAGGGATTGTGCGGCAGAATGCCGGCTTCCAAGTAGTGTACCAGAAAACTGGCTTCTGCATCATCCCGTGAAATGCCGAACGTTGTCTGCGTCAGGTCATTGGTTCCAAACGAAAAAAATTCGGCATATTCGGCGATCTTTTCAGCGGTAAGCGCCGCTCGGGGAATCTCGATCATGGTACCGAACTTATAATCGATATCCATTCCCCATTCATCCATAATTTTTTTTGCTTCAGCCTCAAGGATTTCGCGCTGCAGTTTCAGCTCGTTCACGTGACAAGTCAGCGGAATCATGATTTCCGGATGAACCCGGATGCCTTCCTTGGTTGCCATACAGGCGGCCTCGAATACTGCTTTGACCTGCCTGGTGTAAACTTCCGGAATGTGAATCCCCAGGCGCACCCCGCGCATTCCCAGCATGGGATTTGATTCTCTCAGATTCTCGAGTCGTTTCAGAACGGTTTCCTTGGCACGTATCTGGTTAAGCAGTTCATCGAGTTCCGTCAGATTGCCGGCCTGCTTGATACGAAGCTTTAAATCCGCCAGATCCCGAACGAGATCGACATGATTGGGTAAAAATTCATGAAGGGGTGGATCCAGCAGTCGAACGATAACCGGAAGCCCATCCATGATCTTGAAGATGCCGTAAAAATCCTCCCGCTGAAACGGCAGAATCATATCCAGCGCTTCCCGCCGTTCGATGGGGAGATCGGTCATGATCATTTTCTGAACAAAGGGAAGTCGTTCGGTTTCAAAGAACATATGCTCGGTGCGGCACAGACCGATGCCTTCGGCACCGTACTCCCTGGCACGGGCGGCATCCCGTGGGTAGTCGGCATTGGCCCAGACACCGAGTCGCCGATACTTGTCGGCCCAGGACAGGAGTTTGATGAGCCAGGGATCGTTGATATCCGGAATGGTCGTATTGAGTTTGCCGAGGTACACTTCGCCAACAGTTCCGTCGATCGATATCCAGTCTCCTTCACGAACGACCTTGTCCTTCATCATGATTCGGCGTTTGATCATATCGATTTTTAGATCGGACACGCCCACCACAGCCGGTTTCCCGAACTGCCGGGCGACGAGGGCCGCATGACTGGTTCTGCCACCCCGGCTGGTCAGAATCCCCTGGGCCGCCAGCATACCATGAACGTCGTCGGGTCGGGTTTCAGCCCGAACCATGATCACCTGTTTACCTTCCTGTTTGGCCCATGATTCCGCCAGATTGGCATCCAGCGCCACCACACCGTAGGCGGCTCCGGGGGAAACATTCAGGCCGACGCCCAAAAAGTCGCCCGATGCTTTGGCTGACTGTCTTGACTTGCTGTCAAACTGCGGGTGAAGAAAAAAATCCACATGATCCGGAGTTACCCGCAGAACAGCTTCCTGACGAGTGATGAGTCCTTCTTCGGCCATATCGACGGCAATGCGTACAGCGGCCTGTGCGGTTCGCTTGCCGTCTCGAGTCTGCAGCATCCACAACTTGCCTTTTTCAATGGTAAACTCTACATCCTGCATTTCCCGGTAATGATTTTCCAGACGATTGGCAATGGCTTCGAATTCTGCATAGGCTTTGGACATTTCGACTTTGAGTTGGGAAATGTCTTTGGTCATCCGGATTCCGGCCACGACGTCCTCACCCTGGGCGTTGGTCAGATAATCGCCTTCGATTCGATGTTCACCCGTGGAACCGTTGCGTGTCATGGCCACGCCAGTGGCGCTGTCGTTGCCCATATTGCCGAAAACCATCGTGACGATACTGACAGCCGTACCCAGATGATGCGAGATATTGGCTGCATTTCGGTAGTCGATAGCCCGTTTGCCGTTCCAACTTTTAAAAACCGCTTCAGTCGCAAGGCTCAACTGTTCATATGGATCGGTAGGAAATTTGTGCTTGGAATGTCGTCGGAAAATTTTCTTGAATTCTTCGGTAACAGAACGCCAGTCCGATCCGGAAAGTTCGGCATCGCTGCCCACTTTTGCCCGCTGTCGGGCTGCCGTGATCACTTCTTCGAAATGCTCATCCGGAATGCCCATGACCACACTGCCGAACATCTGAATCAGCCGGCGATAGGCATCATAAACGAATCGTTCATCGCCGGTCAACCGAACCATGCCTTCCGCTGTTTCGTCGTTGAGTCCGATGTTCAACACCGTATCCATCATGCCCGGCATGGAAAACTTGGCACCGGAACGACAGGAAACCAGCAGAGGGTTGTCTGCGTCTCCAAAGATTTTTCCGGTTCTGTTTTCAACCTCCTGAAGGGCCTGAAGCTCCTGATCCCACATACCTTCAGGAAAAATGCTGCCTGCGGCCAAATAGGCATTGCAGGCTTCCGTTGTTACAGTATATCCCGGGGGGACAGGGACGTTGATTCTGGCCATCTCGGCAAGGTTGGCACCTTTACCGCCCAGAAGGCCTCGGACTGCATCCCGGCTTCCGCCGACATACGATTCTACCTGTTGCACTTCATCAAAGAGGTATACCCATTTTTTTGTCATCTTATTACCTTTTCCCCGATAGATTGTGTGAAGATGTCATGCGTGGTTTCTTTCCAGATGAGATACGGACGGATTCCGGCAACACCGATTTATTGCCGTTCTTTGTTCTGTGGAACCATCTCTTTTTCTTATAGAAAAATTGAAATCTTCTGTCAATCCGGAAAGCTGGATCATGTCGATGATCTTTACAACGACCGTGAATCAGGCTATTGTCATTGCCGATGGAAATCAAGCAACCGTTGCCGACTCCCATCGGCAGGATATCTCAAGACTGAAATCTGACTGAAGGAAGGACGTGAAGGTTATCTACCCTGTCATTCTGGCAGTTCCGGAAGAGGATCGTTTATTACGAGGTCGTGATAAAGTCCTGCGACTGAGCAGACTTGCCCGTCGGTCTGTGCATCTCTCTGCTGATTACAGCGGAATCAGACTCGGCGAATTGATCAAATCCCCAAATGGCGTGCCGCTGCCGGTCGGCGGTTGTTTCTGGTCTCTGGCCCATAAAAACGAGTATGTGGCCGGGGTTGTGGCTGATTTCCCCATCGGCATGGACATCGAGAAAATCAGGCCCTGCCTCCCGGGGCTGTACCGAATGCTGGCGGATGAAACCGAATGGAAACTGGCAGAGATGCAAAGCGAACGACTGTTTTTCCGATACTGGACGGCCAAGGAAACGGTCTTGAAATCTGTCGGAATTGGACTGAGCGGGCTTTCAGGGTGTCATATCGTTCGGATTGTGGATGATCAGCATATGGTTCTGTCTTATAAAGAGCAGGTTTATTACGTCGAACATTTTTATTTCAACGACCATATCGCCGCTGTGATTGATCATCCCGATATCCGATGGGTGATTCAGCAAGCAACACGACAATTATAGACTTGATTGAGCTTGACTCTAATTTCAATACCCGTGAATGAATGTCATTGATCAAAATTCATATGATATCATCACTGCTATTCCCGAAGGGGAATGGTCGTAAAACCGGCACCTTCCATCGTCCGTACCGATATATTGGTTGCAGCCCAACGGACATCGTGTATCAAGACATTGTTTTTTTCAATTCCTCAATCTCGTTTTTTAAATCGTTGATTTCGTCGCGGGTGGCGATATCCGCTTTTTTGAGGAGTTCCTTGAATTTCGATTCGATCTTGTCCTCAAAATCTTTCTGTGCTTCTTTAGATTTTTTCTTGAGATCTTCTAAAAAATTTTTGCCTTCAGATTCAGACATCTCCCCTTTTTTGACAATCTCCTTAACCCAGTCTTCCAGTTCATCCTTGGTCTTCATGGCAATACCGATACCCGTCAACATGGATTTCTTGATGAAGTCCAGCATATCCGTTCTCCTTTTTAAGCATCCATGACACACCGGTGAAACCCCGGCGAATGAAAATACTTCCGTCACAAAGGCATAACGCTTCGATAAATTGATTGTTTCGTGTGGCACATACATTTCGTACTTACCGTTCGAAAATTAACATAGACCACAGGGCAATGCAAGCCATTTACCGTCTCTCGGAGAATGGTGGCGATCATTGAAACAGACAATGGACGTTCCGCTCCGATTTCTAATAGTCTGTCGATATACGGCCATTTTGGAAAAAAGTTACTTGACTGTTTGCAATAAGTGACTTAAGGGATATGCTCATTTGTATCATTTTCCAACAATTTATTCGGAAAGGAATTTTTATCGCATGCCGTATTCAATCGCATTGGCCGGAAAAGGAGGAACCGGAAAAACCACCATCGCAGGAATGCTGATCAACTATCTGGTAGAGAAGGGCAAATCACCCGTGCTGGCGGTGGATGCAGACAGCAACGCCAATCTAAATGATGTGTTGGGGCTTCAATTGACCGACACCCTGAGCAATGCCCGCGAAGAAATGAAAAAAGGCGTGGTTCCCGGCGGCATGACCAAGGATGTATTCATGTCCATGAAGCTTCAGCAGGCCATTGTCGAGGGCAATGGTTTCGACCTGATCGTGATGGGGCAGCCGGAAGGCTCCGGATGTTATTGTGCGGCCAATTCGCTGCTGGTCGCCTTTCTCGACAAACTCATTTACAATTATCCGTATATTGTCATGGATAACGAAGCCGGCATGGAACATATCAGCAGGCTTACCACCCGCAATGTGGATGTCCTGCTGATGGTATCGGACACCTCCCGACGCAGCATTCTTTCCGCACTCCGGATCGACAAGCTGGCCAGAGAATTGCGGATCGGTGTTTCGAAAAGTTATCTGATCATCAATCAAGTCAAAGAACAACTCTCTCCCGACATCCTTCAGATCGTTCAGGATGCCGGTATCGCTCTGGCCGGTACCATTCCCGAAAACACGGATATCTATGCTTACGACTTGAACGGACAGCCGACGGTAACCATTCCCGATGGCAATGCCGCCATTCAGGCAGCCAACAAAATATTCGATACCATCATCCACTGATCAATGGCATCATCCAACTCGGTCATTATAGGTATAATATGAAAAAGACAGGTTTTTTATATGACGACAGGTACCTTTTGCATGACACGGGTCCATATCATCCAGAAGCACCGGATCGCCTTTCCGTCATATTTTCCAGACTAGAACGAACCGGCATGCTTTCCAATCTGGCCCGTATTGAAGGCAGCATGGCGGAAATGAAATGGATAGAATCCGTACACGACAAGGCATATATCGAACGGTTCCAATCCGTCTGCCAGTCGGGGCACAGCTCTTTTGAATGCGAAGACAATCAGTTGTGCTATCAAACTTACGACATCGCCAGACTGGCGGTCGGCGGAATTCTGGAAGCCTCCAGGCAGGTCATGGAAGGTATTCTCGACAATGCTTTCTGTGCGGTCAGGCCCCCCGGTCATCATGCTGAAGGCGATCGCGCCATGGGGTTCTGCTATTTCAACAATGTAGCGATCGCCGCCCGTTATATCCAGAGCCAATGGGGCATTCAGCGCATCGGCATCATGGATTTCGACGTCCACCACGGCAACGGCACTCAGAATATTTTCGAAACAGATCCATCCGTTTTCTATTATTCCATCCACGAGCATCCTTCTTTTTCTTTTCCCGGAACCGGACGGGCTTTTGAAAAAGGTTCCGCCGAAGGAACGGGTTATACTCGGAATTACCCTATCCTGCCGGGTCAAGGAGATGAAGAATATAAATCCGTCATGAATGAAGATTTCATCCCCCTGTTCGATCAATTTCAACCGGAAGTTCTGCTGATCTCTGCCGGTTTCGACGCCCATGCCGAAGATGACATGTCCGGCATCAATCTTTCAACGGAAGGATTCACCTATATTATGGAAAAGCTGATTGAAACAGCCAATCAATACGCCGGCGGCCGAATCGTTTCCATTCTCGAAGGCGGATACTCCCTCAAACGTCTGCCGGAGCTGGTGTATAACCATATCGATCTCTTGTTGAAAGGATAATCGTATCGGGCTTACCGAGCCGTAATATTAACGCATGTTGTTTTCAAGAGGTTGCATGTGTTATTCAACGGCGCGGATATTCAGAAGTCAATTAAATCGTTTTTCACATAGTGGAGGCCATTATGTTTGTCAGTAGATCTATGACCAAGAAGGTTGTCACCATCAACAAGGATGCCGATATCCTGGAAGCCAAAGAATTAATGGAGCAGTATCAGATTCGCCATGTGCCGGTCGTCGAGCCCGACGGCCTGCTGATCGGCATGATCACCGATCGAGATATCCGCAGCGCCCTTCCGTTATCTTACTACAAAAAAGATAACCCTTTGGAAACAGCAAATAAATTATCCGATCCGTCCATCAAAGTCAAAGAAATCATGTCTCAGAATCTGACGACGCTTTCGCCGATGGATACGATTCAGGATGCATTGCTGCTGATTCAGAAAACGATGGTGGGTGCATTACCGGTGGTGGATAAAAAAGATAAACTCCTCGGAATCATTTCCGTACGCGACTTATTGCGGGCTTTCATCAACGTACTGGGATTCGGACAGCCTGGAACATTGCTGTGTATTCTGGTGGAAGAAAAAATCGGGCAGTTGAAAAAGATCGTGGATATCATTACCGAAGAAAAAATATCCTTCGGAAGTGTCCTGGTCGCCCGATACTGGGAAGAAGGCCAACGCGCGGTATTCCCGTATCTGCTGACAAATAACGTCATTTCAGTCAAAAAGAAATTGAAGGATGCCGGTTATACCCTGCTGGACCCCATGGAATGGTACATGGATCAGCTTCCCAAAACGGAATTCAAAGATTCGAAATAGCTTTATGCCCATTGCCGCTGAAGTCGAATACGCTCCTCCCTGCAGCGACCTTTTTATCTACTATCTCGAAGGTTCGCTGCAGCATGATCCCGCAAACCTGAAACATTTCATCGGTAACTGGCAGGAAGACGGATTTTCGTTTCTTTTTTTTTCACAGCCGTCTCCGGAATTAGTTCACGATTTGATCCGTGTCACGCCCACATTGCGGCTGATCGATCAGTATCAGATGTCTTACCAGGACTGGGTGGGAGATAAGATTACACCGTTTTGCACCGATCGGTTATTCATTGCCCCGCCTTGGAATGCATCCCTTCCGCCATCATCCAAAATACCGATTACCCTGGATCCAGGCGTTGTTTTCGGAACCGGAACCCATCCCACAACCCGGGATTGCCTGAAAGCCCTGGAGCAGGTCTTTGCATCGGAACCGATCTCTTCCGCTGTCGATCTCGGAACCGGAACCGGAATTCTGGCCATTGCAGCGGCTCGGCTGGGATGCCCGCTCACGCTGGCTGTCGACAGAAACCGACTGGCCGCTAAAACTGCGGAAAGAAATATCCGACTCAACCGGATGCAGCAGTCCATTCTGGCCATTCAGGGAAGTGCAGACGATTTGATTCAGTGTCCCACGGATCTGCTGATCGCCAATATTCATTATGATGTCATGAAACGGATAGTTCGTTCGGACGGCTTTTTGAAAAAAAAAGTGTTCATTCTATCCGGGCTGCTTCGCAGCGAAGCAGTGGACATTGAAAACAGGTTGACAGAGCTGCCTGTTCGCATCATGAACAAATCGGTCAGAGACGGGATATGGCATACGTATTGGGGAATAGGGAGAACAACGAAGTGAGGCGTTTACGGACCGGGCACTGACCTCCCATCGGGTCTCTGGAAGAAGGCGAATATTATGCGGATCAAATGCTGGGGATCACGAGGATCGATTCCGGTTTCCGGGGCCGAGTTTTTCAAATACGGCGGCGATACAACCTGCATGGAAATTCAGGCCGAGAGCGGCGAAACGATCATTGTGGACGCCGGAACGGGCATTCGTCGGCTAGGCAACCATCTGTTGAAGGAAAACATCCTGACGTACCATTTTATTTTTACCCATGCCCACTGGGATCATTTAATCGGGTTTCCTTTTTTTAAACCGCTTTATTCCAAAGACGCCCAACTGCATATGCACCGTTGTCCGTTTCAGAAATCATTTCTCGAAACCATGCTGTCCAAAGTCATGGCACCGCCCAATTTCCCGGTACGATACGCCGATATCCGGGCCGGAATTGAATATGAAAAGGCTTGCCCGGCTCAATTTCAGATCGGTTCGGTTTCCGTGATTCCCATCCCGCTATGCCATCCGAACAACGGAAGCGGGTATAAATTTATTGAAAACGACCAAACATTCGTTTTTCTGACGGATAACGAACTAGGGTATATACATCCCGACGGACTGACGTTTGAATCATACCGGAATTTCTGTGAAGGTGCGGATCTGCTGATTCACGATGCCGAATACACCCCCGAAGAATATCGAACCACCATCGAATGGGGACATTCGGTGTACACCGATGTTCTGAATCTGGCGGTTCAAGCCGGTGTGAAGCGACTTGGACTTTTTCATATCAATCAGGAACGGACGGATGAACAAATGGATGTCATTGTTGCCGATTGCAAGCAGCGGCTCCAGGAGATCGGCAGCACCATCACCTGCTTTGCCGTGGCAAAAGACATGGTGTTCGAGACCCACCGCATATTTTAAAAACGCCACTGTTCAAGAGGATAACGCTTTGTTAAAAATTTATTCCTATCCCTCCGCACCTGCCGATAAACGACTGTCCGAGATTGAAGGCCGGGTGCAATCATTCAATCAGAAAGATCGACAGGCGGTTGCCTGCATTCTCGAAGACGTGCGCAAACACGGAGACATAGCGGTGATCGATTATGCCAACAAGTTCGACTCACCGGGTTTAAACAGTGAAAACATTCAGGCCGGTCTTCAGGAATATGAAGCCGCCGCCCAACAGGTCAGTCCGGAATTTATGGAATCACTGAATCGGGCGGCCACTCAGATCGAATCGTTTCACCGGAAACAGTCTCTGAAATCCTGGATCGACACACCCAGACCCGGAACGCTCCTGGGGCAGATCGTCAATCCTGTCGGCACAGCCGGGATTTACGTGCCCGGCGGAAAATCCGGCAAAACGCCCTTGGTGTCGACCGTACTGATGTGCGGCATTCCCGCCCGGATCGCCGGTGTGTCGACCCTTGTCATGGCAACCCCATCCACACCGGACGGCACCGTGAATCCCCATCTTCTGGTGGCGGCCCGGCGTGTCGGCATCGATGCGGTATTCAAAGTCGGCAGTGCCTGGGCCATTGCCGCCATGGCATACGGCACCGCCACCATCCCCCGATGCGATGTCATTGTGGGTCCCGGCAATATTTATGTGACACTGGCCAAAAAAATGGTCGCCGGAACCGTCGGTATCGATATGGTGGCCGGCCCCAGTGAAATTCTGATCATTGCCGATGAATCGGCCAACCCTGAATTTACGGCAGCGGACCTGCTGTCTCAGGCTGAACACGATGCCATGGCCTCCGCCATTTTGATCACTACTTCCCCCAAAATGGCCGAACAAGTGATCGAAGCGGTCAGCAGGCAATTGAAAGACTTGACGCGGCAGGACGTTGCCGAAGCATCTCTGAAAAACTTCGGTGCCGTTTTTGTGGTGAATGACATCGCAGCCGCATTCGATCTGGCCAATTCCATCGCGCCGGAACATCTCGAACTGCATCTGAATTCTCCACTGGAATACATCGACCGCATACGAAACGCCGGCGCCGTTTTCATGGGGCATTACACCCCCGAACCCGTTGGAGATTATATCGCCGGGCCCAATCATGTGCTGCCCACATCGGGAACAGCACGATTTTCTTCAGCTCTCTCCGTCGATCATTTCATGAAAAAAACCAGCGTGATTCATTATTCAGAAGCGGCTTTCAGGCAGGAAGCGCCGGATATCATCCGGCTTGCGGAAATCGAAGGACTTGACGCCCATGCCCGCTCCGTCAAAATCAGGCTGAACGGCCCCGGCGGGGTGGACGACACAGGTAGAAAACAAACCCATCCCATCAAATGAACTCCGAGGAATCCGAACCCGGTGTGCCGAAATCTGGAATGTACGCTTCATCTCTTTCGGCATCTTCATCCGGGTTTTCCTCATCCGATTCTTCATCATCGATGCCTTCACGAAGTTGTTTTTTTATCAGAACCATCTGGTCCGGAAATACTTTTTTGGATATTTCAATGTAATGACGGGCCAGCTTTTCTCCACCCAGCTTCAAATAGATCAGCAGGGCGGCTTGAAGGGTTTCGTCATCCCGCTGCTCGGAGGGAATCCGGCTCAAGAGCCGCCGGACCGATCCCTGATACTCATCGGGTATGATCACTTTCACTGACATGGGATTCTCCTGATTTGATATTGAACGTATTGATTGGCCTCGATCATCATTGTTTCGGCCTCCCCGACATCCCCTGATATAGACTTTCAGAAAATTCATTATGCTCCCTCCCCCCAGCGGAGGAGGGTTGGGTGTTTCATAATTTAAGATGATGACCGTTGACAGTATACCACTGCATCAATCATCGAAATTGCCGGATGCACCTTTATCCCCTTGAACCAATTGCGCCCGGACGGCTATCTTTTCCGACGTCCACTCCGCTGCATCTTCGATCCGTTGGGCCTTCGGACCCGGGTCACAGGAATTGGCAGCCAGAATGCCCTCGATGGCCAGCGGTGCCGTACCCCCAGCATTAAACACCGTTGTCAGCATCTGATAGATAAAATCTTCCACCCGTTTGCACATCCGATCGCGAACCAGTTTGGGCTGAGCAAGAAGTTTGCTTTCAAACGGCAGATTGAGTTTCTTGTAATCTCCTTTTTTAAGGCCCTTGGCATCGGCATAGGCCACCATTTCTCGCCACATGTCTTCGGTAACACCTTCCCCCGGAACCTTGATGAATTTTCCATCCGGCGCCATGATGGCGTTTCCGTAATCATTGACTTCAAGCCCCCATGAAATCATCTGAAGAGCCGTGGCGACGTTGGCCTTTGTCGTCCGAGTCAGAGAGGCGATCTCCCGGAGCCGATCCGAACTGTTTCCGGATGTGCCGTGCTGGGCACCCGATACGTTATAAGCTGTGAGCGCTTCATGAATACGCTGGGTCAGCCCGACCTGTATGCCCTGATCGCTGGCTTCGATGCCATGGGTGGTGCCATTGTTCAAGGCAATCCAGTTCGGGAAGATGTCGTGCGCATTCAGCCCGCGAATGAGAAAAAGAGCCTCGTCCACCGTAGACAGACCGGTTTTGCCTTTGATTTCGCCTACCTCGGTTTCGAGCCCCGCCCACTTGGGAATATATGGATAAAGGGCCAGATTGGTCAGCAGATTCTGGTCATCCGGCATGTGTGATGCATCGACGGCAAGCGAGGTGATACCGGCTTCAAAAACTGTCGGTATCTCGATCATCGCCTGAGACGTTTCCTCTTTGGATTTGATGCCGTAGTGATCCGCATGGATGGCGACCGGAACGGTAATGCCCATCTCATTGCAAAGCGCGTCCACCTGTCGGGCGATATTCCAGAAATTGACCGCACAGTAGGTGCCTTCAGACTTGGCAATTTCGATGATGATGACGGAATTGGCCCGCTGGGCCGCTGCCAGTGCTCCCCGGATGACAAAAATACTTCTGCCGTTGGCCGCCATGGCAATCGCTTTACCTTTGGCCAGCATGGCCTGATCGATATATTTACCACTGACGATCAGCGCCTTCGAATTGGGAAAAAGTTTCACGATATTGGGGGGTCTGCCGACATTCAGGGCGGTTTCGAAATCTTTGGACATTTTTGCGGTATATTCAGCCATGATAAACCTCCTTAACAAATTACGTTCATAGTGACGCTGCGGCCAAAACGGAACTACAATCCGTTCCTACGGATTCATCCGTATCCAACGGAATAACGCCGTCTCGATTACAAACGAGAATCAACTGCGACCTGTCAACCACCGGTGAACCGCTTCGGCAACCCCCGCCTGTTTCTGAGAAGCCACCGATGGAAACATCGTTTTCAATGCATCAGGGGCATTGCCAACCAGAAAGGCCGTTCCGGACCATTCCAGCAAATCCAGATCATTATAATCATTGCCTATGGCCAGAACAAGCTCTTTATCAATTTGCAGACGATCGGCCAGCCAGGCAGCAGACTGACTTTTACTGACACTGGTGGCGAAAACTTCGATCCAGACGGATTTTCCGTCCAGGGGTGAAGTGGATCGGACAACGCTATAGTCGGACAGTTGCGAAGCCAAAGCGGAATAAACGGATGCACCACGATCATGATTGACTACAGCAAGCAACTGAGCGGCCGCACCAAAATCGGAATGCGTGCCGTCGATCGGCTGACAGAAACGAATATACCGATCGATCCGCCGGTGAAAATCCGGATTTTCTCGGCCGGTATCGAAATAAACAAACCAATGATTGTCTGGAATGGGCCGGTGGACCATAAAGTCGAGATCGAATTCCTTGAATATTCGAACCGCCGATGCCACTGCATCGGAATCCAGATGAATGTTTCGGATCAATCGGCCACCTGGAAACGTGATGATGCCGGCACCGGTAGAAAAAATGACATAATCCACCGGCATATCCCTTCCCACGGCATGGTGGAAGGAGTAGAGGGATCGACCCGTGGCAATCACCCGGACAATGCCGATCTTGCCCAGCCGGATCAGCGCATCGTGATCCGGCTGGGTCATGTTGCCATCCGAACATAGAAGGGTACCGTCCAGGTCTGTAATCACCATCGCCTGAGAACGAAATGATTTCACGGTCGGTTGTCCGCAATGTTCTGGATATCCTCAATCCATGCCAACAGAAGGTTCATTTCGCATTCCGGAATCAGATGGTGGCGGATCAGACTGTCATACGCGTTGACCAGATTGTTTTCGATGGAAAAACGGGATGACACGGCTCCAGCAACTATATCCAGGATTTTTTCGACATACAGATAACAGGGGATTTCCGATTCGAAATCCGACAGGTAATGGTGATCATTGCGATGCTGAACGACGGTGGCCCCGGTAAACCCCAGAAAATACCCGGCACTCCAGAGAATCGGCTGGGCCACGAGGCTCCGGATAATATCGGTGGATCGGAAAGTGACGAATGCCGGCAGATACAGCAGCGGAAATAGCGGTTTGAGGAAAACCGTATTCTGAGAATTGAAAGGCGATACAGTACCCGTGTTCAAAACGATTGGCGGTTTGTTGTCAAAAAAGCAGGGGGCATTGACCGTCATTCGATACACGGCATCTACATCCGGATCACCATCTGCCAGCCCCTGCCAGACCCCGATTCGGACCGATGCGAACGACATGGTGTCGTCTGAAACATGCACTGATGGATCACGGACGCGATTCAGCGGAAAACCTCTGGGCCAGATGTGTTGATTCGTAAAATAGCTGTAAACATTCACAAAGCCCCTTTTTGGTGAAGTCATCGGATAACGGCCGTTGAATTCGGGAAGGGACCAGTCTATCTTGGGCATATTGTCATCATCGGTATCCAGAATGATATCGGCATCCTGTTCCATGGCCGCCAGATACCCCACAAGCTTTCGGGCATAGTGATTCCAAGGCAAATTCCGCATGATCCGAAACCGCGCTGTTTGCTGATCCGCCGCCGAAAGATACATGGCCTGCGGACAGTGCCAATCCGCCGGTGTTTTTCGGTCTCCGACAACGATGAGTTTCCATCCCACCATGTCCGCCCACTTCTTTACCGACTGGGTTGCCGGGTAAACGGTAGTGATGACAATCATCTTATTCATGGATCATATCTGCAAAATGAACCGGTCGTATCCGCGAATTCTGTGCGATCATGCCCAGCAGGAGTTCTATAAACTCGAAAGCCGACGGATTCATGCGCTGATGATGAATCATAATTCCGCAAGATCCACTGACAACGGCGGCTTTCAGTTCATTCCAGAGGCCCTGCCAACCTTCCTCCGGCGTGGTTTCCAGACGGGTATGCAGATCGACGTTGACACATAAGTCGGGAAAGCCTTTTCCCGTTTTGGGCATGCTGTGATGATGCCGTGAAATCGCTTTGAATCCATTGTTTTTCAATATGGACAGGGTTCTGCCGTCACAGCGGTTCCAGGGCGGTGTAAACACCGGCATAAAGCGATCCTGTATCAACCGTTCAAGTTTCTCTCGGCCCCGGACAATATCCATGCGGATGTCCTCGATGGATCGACGCGGACCGAATTCCTGTTTTTTTCCTTGAATTTCATGGGAAACATGCCGCCACCCATGCTGATGCCAGCACCATAATTGCGGGGATTTGACATCGATTTTCCGCAGCACATCCCATCGTTGCGAGTTCAACCAGGCGGGGACCAGCGCCGGACACAGCGGCACGCGGTGATCGTAAAACGTATCCATCAGACGAAAAAGCCTTTTTCCGGGAACCCCGATATCGTCGGCACGAAAAAACATACGCACTGGGGAAACCCGTGCCATATCAACCGCCTGCTCCACACAATCCTGGAGACGTGGTTTCATATCCATCAGGGGAAGGTTCCATAATGGTGAAGGCTGAGGATTCATCGGTCCGTCCTTTGGGTTTCCATGCAGGCGCGTATCCAGTCGGCGGTATGATCGGCACCGTCGAGATCAATCGGATAGTCAAAGCGGCACGGGTCATTTATCCAATAGGTCATGAGTTTCGCCAGTTTTATCGGGTCGATATCACCATTTTCCAGAATTCGCATGCCACCCATTTTCGAAATATGCTCGGCACGAAGGCGCTGTTCCCGGTTTTGTGAAAAAGGCCAAACCAAAGAGGGAACCCGGGCGGCCATGATATTCATGCAAGTGTTATAACCGGCCATACTGACGGAAAGATCCGCTGCCGCCAAATAGGCCGGAAAATCGGGTGTAAATCGCAGCACCGAAATGCGATCCGTTCCCATTTTCCAGAGACACAGAAACGAATCTTCTTCCATGAACGGACCGGTAAACACCTGAAGATAGGCTTTCTTCACAATCGCCATCTTCGCAAAAGCCCGAATCACGGCATATAGAAGATCGAATCCGACCTTTCCGCCTCCGGCACTGGCAACGATCAAACGGGTTTCATCGTCGATCCCCAGCTTACGGCGAACAGAGTTGCGATCTCCTTCATGGGGCCGGGGGGTAACAAATCCGGTATAGACCACGGGAACCCGGATATCCGCCATCCGTGAAAAAGTTTCATCGAGTCGGACAATGGCGGCATCCGAATGGATCAACAGCGCATCGAACCACTGGTTCAACACCGAGACCACCCGAGATTCGTAGGCAGCAACATCATTTTTTTCTACCAGAATATCCCGAAGACTGCATACCACGCGAGCCGGGCTGAGGACACCCTGACGGATTGCTTTGAGTACGGGCATCAGTTCGAAACCGAATGCCTTCCGTCCGAATGGATAGAGTTCGACCATAAACAGTTCCGGACATTCATCGGCAAACAATTGGAAAAGTAACTGCTGCCGGACGGCCTTGATTGCTTCGATAGTTCCGGCATTCGACTCGAGCCGGCTGAAATTCGGATCCATTCCGAGCGGGGGCAGGTTCACTTCCCGAATATGATCCGGAACAGGCATGTTCAAGGATACACCGCCGGATACCAGAATGACCTCATGGTTGCAAAAGGCTCTGCATATCTCGAGACTTCGGAAATAATGCCCCATACCGAGAACATGCTGACAGTAATAAACGATTTTCATATTGAATGATGAGAAAGGTCAAGGTGACAGATTGATATAATTCAACCGTTCAACCAAGAGCCTTCCGTTCGAGAGCGCCAGACAGTGCAGATGGTAGGGTTGAAGACCCTGCCCGTTGTTGATGAAATCGGAGAGCGTACTTTTATGATAAATGATACTCTTGATCATGCCTTCATGGGTAACGACCAGGATATTCTCTTGTGGCCAACTGTGAGACGCATCGATCAACGATTGGAAACCTCTTTTCCATACATCCCGGAACGATTCGCCGTCCGGCGGACGGAAATCCCATTCATACGACGTCTGTTCCGCCCATTGCTCCGAAAATTCGATTTTCAAATCTGCAACCGTGTACCCTGTCCATTTTCCCCAGTCCATTTCCCGAAGCCTGGTATCGTGTGTGATCGGGAGATTCAGCGTCCGATTCATCCGATCGGCTGTTTCCCTGGCTCTGCCAAGATCACTGGAAATGATCCGGTGCCAGATATTTCCGGACAAAAGCCGTCCCCACTCCAACGCCATGGATTCCCCCTTGGCGGTCAGGGGACTGTCGGCCTGACCTTGGATCCGTCGCATGAGGTTCCATTCCGTGACAGCGTGGCGTAACAGGCCAAAACAGGTATTGGAATGATCGGTCATGAACGGATAAAAAAAAATGTCATGGATCGAACCGTTTCAGCACTCGACCGAACCAAATCGACGATTGGGATGATCAGGCTGGGCTGTCAGATCGGAGGCCCCTGAAAATACGGATTCCAAGAACTGTTTAACACCTTCCAGTGAGAGATGAAATATCCGGTTTCCGGCCATGATCACATGAACATTGTCCGTATTACCGCAAATTTCGGCAAAAGTCGGACCGATCACGGATGCCGGATCTTTGACATGGGGAACGTCGGCCAGGGCTTTCAGGTAGGTATCGATACGTTCTTTCAATGTCTTGAAATAATCCACTTCCTTTCCAATCGTCAGCGATGTGACGGAAGATAGATTTTTTGAAAATTCGAAAAGGACATCCCAGAATTTTTTGATCAACGGCGCTTTTTCCGAATGATCCTCCATGAAATACGAGATAGCCCACCCGACACTGAGAATTCTGAGCAACTGGATTTCATATTCAACGGTAACCTTGTTGATGGATTGTTCATCCGGCAATCGGCTCAAGGCAAAGAGAACACTTTCACGATCCAGTGAAAAATTTGCCAGAGATTCACCCATTTCGTCGATGGACAGGAGTTGCTGATTAGAAACGGTCATGACTGTCTCCGAAAAATTCGAATGGCGGCACCACTACTCAATGTAAAATTTTATCACAATCGGAATGAACAAGGCAATAAGGATTAACAGACCCGGCCATGTCATATACGGCGCGTACCAGGGCTTTTGAAGGACACGAGCCTTTTTCAACTCGATCAGAAACCAGTTACCCAGAAATGAAGCTGCTACGAGTACGGCTATCATCTTCAACAAAGAAATTACTGCGAACAATCCTGACCTCCTGATAATCATGTGATCTTTGCGGTGAATATAAGCTTAACCGCATCGAGGAATCCGGTCAATCCAATTAACGCCGGGTTTGTTCGATCAGAGCCTGTCTGAAATCATCCGCCGCCTGCGGAACACTCAGATCGGGGGTTTCAAAAATATCTCTGGCACCGATTTTCGTGTTGCTGTAAAAATCTGCAATATTGTCGTAATCGATCTCGATCGATGCCCCCTGAATGGATACACCGGCAAAAAGCCCTCGGGTTCGGGAATAGGCGTATGCTTCGGCTTTGAACTCAAAATCCGTTCCGGCAACGGCATATCTGCCCACGGGCCCGATCGCAACCGACGCATCCGCTCCGATCGTGAATTTGCCGGCGGTAATATCGTCCACACTTCGGATGGACTTGAAGACCAGAATAATATCGGTGGATTGTGCCCCGATCTGCCATCCGACACTGCCGCCGACCAGCGTGATGAAGGCCGGGTTGGTCCAACTCCCGGATTTATCTCTGATGGAAATCACCCCGCTGCCATAGTCTCCACCGATGATAAAACCGACTTTGATCACACTCGGAACCACGGCAATGGCCTGGGCATTTCTTAATAGAGACGGAGGGATTTGATTTTCCGGAATTTTCGTGAATTCATGAATGATCGCGATAGCATCTTCCACAATCCGAATCTGTTTCGTACCTGCAAGCACATCCACGGTACCGGCAACCAACAGCAGAAAGGGCAGCAACCAAACCCATCGGCGAATCTTCATCCGTAATTTCTCCTGTCCGGAAAGTGGATCGAAAAACTTATCCGGTGATAATATGGGGAAGTCGGCTATACAAAAAACCGGCCGGTGTCAGGGTTGACAATTGAAAAAATCAACCCATAATATTGAAAAATTAATAAAGTGTTTTTTTTATCACAGTTCAACCCCTTTTTCAAACAGGAGATGACATGTCCTCGAAAAAAGAAACGTTGCAGTTTAAAACCGAAGTTCAACAGCTTCTCAATCTGATTATCAACTCGCTGTATTCCAATAAAGATATCTTCCTTAGAGAATTGATATCCAACGCCTCCGACGCCATAGACAAATTGCGGTTCAAAGCCCAGACAGAACCGGATATTCTGGAAAATGACACGGAATATAAAATTAAAATCACATCGGACGGCATCAAACAGACCATTGAAATCTCCGACAACGGTATCGGCATGACCTACAACGAGGTTATGGAAAATATCGGCACCATTGCCAAAAGCGGCACGGCTGCTTTCCTGGAAGCAATTTCCGAAGCACAGCAGCAGGACACGCTGACCCCTGAATTGATTGGTCAGTTCGGTGTCGGATTCTACAGCTCTTTTATCGTTGCCGACAAGGTCAGCCTGCTGACCCGTGCCGCAGGCGAAGATAAGGCAACTCTCTGGGAGTCGCATGGCGATGGATCTTATACCATCGAAGAAGCCACCAAACGATCCCGCGGAACCCAGATCACCCTGTATTTAAAGAAAAAAGAAAAAGATGAAACGGACTTCACCGATCAATGGACCATCCGGCGAATCGTCAAGCAGCACTCCGATTTTGTCAGTTATCCCATTGTCATGGACGTGGAAAAAGACGAACCCATTCCCGAAGCGGAACAGCTTCTGGACAAGGATGGCAAGCCGGTCGGAAAAGACACCCGGAAGGTGATCCAGGAAGAAACCCTCAATTCCATGAAGGCTATCTGGATCAAGGATAAGAGAGATGTGTCCCAGGAAGAATACGATGAGTTTTACAAACACATCAGCCACGACTGGAATCCGCCCTTGACACAGCTTCACCTGAAACTCGAAGGCACAACCGAATATCACGCGCTGTTGTACATTCCGTCTCAGGTACCGTTCGATCTGTTCAATCCGGAGCATAAACACGGGATCAACCTGTACTGCAAACGGGTGTTCATCATGGATGACTGCGAAGATTTGATGCCGGAATATTTCCGGTTCGTCAAAGGGGTCGTGGATGCACCGGACCTCAATCTCAACGTCAGCCGTGAAATTCTGCAGCAGGACAAACTGGTTCGAAACATCCGTAATAATCTGGTCAAAAAGCTCATCGAGCTGCTGACCAACATGGATAAGGAACCATACGACAAGTTCTACAATGAATTCGGGTCGATTTTGAAAATCGGCATTCACACGGATTTTGAAAATCGGGATAAATTGGCCAAGCTGGCCCGGTACCAGACCACCAAATCCGACGGCAATCGGATATCGCTTACCGAATATGTCGCCAACATGAAAGCCGAGCAAAAAGATATTTACTTCATCACCGGCGAAAATCTGGCATCCCTGCTGAACAACCCCCATCTTGAACAACTGAAGGAAAACGATTATGAAGTCATTCTGATGGCCGATCCCATCGACGAATGGGTCGTTCAGTCATTGACCGAGTTTGATGGAAAACCGTTCAAGAGTGCTGAAAAAGGGGATCTGGATATCGAGAAAGTGGATGAACATAAAAAAGAGGAGTTCAATGCGCTTTTCAGCTTCATCAAATCTCACCTGGAAGCCAAGGTCAAAGAGGTAACGCCCTCTACCCGACTGAAAGACTCGGCATCGTGTCTGTCCGGAAATCCCTATGACATGAGCGCATACATGGAAAAAATCATGAAAGCCACCGGTCAGAAAGCCCCGGAAGTCAAACGAATTCTGGAGCTGAACATGGATCATTCGCTTGTCGAAAAAATCAAGACCATTTACGACAAGGATCGAAATGATCCGGTACTCAAGGATTACAGCGATCTTCTTTTCGATCTGGCAGTTATCGGCGAAGGTGGTAAACTCGAGAACCCGTCGCGCTTCACTAAAATGGTCGGTGATCTCATGTCCAATTTATTGAACGCCTAACCCGACCCATTCGGGGCTGTCGACACCTGCACAGCCCCTTCATTCTCTGTTTTTTTATGCTCTCAAAGGTTACATTTCATATCTGTATATCCACGTGAATATCTTTTAGAATCTTGGTAGATTATTTTTTTCGAGTTGCCTTATATGCCAGAAGGAACTGTGCGAAAGGAAACTGTAAATTGCAGCAATATTGAAAACACCTGAAAGGACGGATATGGATTTTAATTTTCATAATGTGCTAGTCACCGGCGCTGCCGGATTCATCGGATATCACCTCTCACTGCGTCTGTTGAATATGGGTTGTCGGGTTGCGGGAATCGATAATATGAACCCCTATTACGATGTCGCGCTCAAGGAATCCCGACTCGATCAACTGGTGACATTCGATAAGTTTTCGTTTCATCCGGATAATCTGTCGGATCGCGCTGCTCTGGACTCTGTTTTCAAGAAGCATCAACCCTTCGATGTCGTGGTGAACCTGGCAGCCCAGGCAGGCGTCCGGTATTCCCTGACCAATCCACATGCGTATGTGGATTCCAATCTTGTCGGATTCGCCAATATTCTGGAATGCTGCCGCCACAATCAGGTGAAACATCTTGTGTTCGCCTCTTCCAGCTCGGTGTATGGCGCCAACACGCGGATGCCATTTTCGGTCCACCACAACGTGGATCATCCCGTGTCGCTGTATGCCGCCACCAAAAAAGCCAATGAATTGATGGCACACACATACAGTCACCTTTACCATCTGCATTGCACAGGGCTGCGATTTTTTACGGTTTACGGCCCCTGGGGAAGGCCAGATATGGCTTTGTTTCTGTTTGTCCGCGCGATCATGGATGACAAACCCATTCAAGTTTTCAACCACGGAAAAATGAAACGGGATTTCACCTACATCGATGATATCATCGAAGGCGTTGTCCGCATCATGGGAAGACTCCCCCAGCCCAATCCTGCCTGGAACGGAGACCATCCAGACCCCGGAACATCGTATGCTCCTTACCGAATCTACAACATCGGCAACAACAGTCCGGTGGAATTGTCGTCTTTTATCGAAGTCATTGAAAAATCCCTCGGAAAGACCGCCCAGAAAACATTTCTGGATCTTCAGCCCGGAGATGTTCCGGCAACTTATGCCGATATCGACGATCTGTTTGCGGATGTGGGGTTCAAACCCCGGACGCCTCTGGAAACCGGCGTTCAGCGTTTTGTGGAATGGTACAGGGAATACTACTCCATGCCGCAATCGTCTTGAAATGGTTTTTTCTGTTTGTTTTGGAATACATCCATTTTTGTATGACAAGGAGACACGATGACATCACAAAGTCTTTATACCGAAGAAACATGGAAAAAGCTCATGGCGCAGGCAGATGTCATGACTCAGCCGCAGCATCATCTGAAGCATTTAATTGCCGACCCGAATCGGCTAAGCGCATTTTCCCTGACCGCTGCAGATGTTTTTTTCGATTTTTCACGGCAGCGGATCGATGCACCAACCCTGACACTGTTGTTCGAACTGGCCCAACACATCGGGATATTGGACAAATACGTGGCCATGACAAAGGGAGAAAAACTGAATGTAACGGAAAACCGGCCGGCATTGCATACGGCAACCCGCGATTTTTCCAGCACGTCCTTCTATCTTGATGGAAAAGATATTCTCTCTGAACTTAGAGAAGTCAACCGACGGATCAAAACTTTTACGGATCAGGTCCATGACGGCACCATCCGGGGATCGACCGGCAAGCCATTCGGCCATGTCGTCGTAATTGGCATCGGCGGCTCCTATCTGGGCACGGAATTTGTTTCCACAGCCCTGAAATCATATGCGGACCGGGGCATCGAACTGCACTATCTGGCCAATGTGGATATCCATAATTTCGGCACCATAGCCGGCAAAATCGATCCAGAAGCCACCCTGTGGTTGATCATATCTAAAAGCTATACGACACCGGAAACTCTGGCCAACGAAAACCTGGCCCGGACGTTTATGGCCGAAAAAGGCATCGATCCCGCAAAGCATATCGTAACGGTAACCGCCAAGGGAAGCCCGGGGGACGATCCTGCCAACCCCGTACTGCACACCTTCAACATGTTCGATTTCATCGGCGGCAGATACAGTGTCTGCTCTGCAGTCGGAGCCGTTCCCCTGAGCCTGTATCTGGGATATGACATCTTCGAACGCTTCCTGAAAGGTGCTGAAGCCATGGATTCCCACGCCATCCATGCCCCGATTCCGGAAAACATCCCGCTGGTCGCAGCACTGATTGCCATCTGGAACAACAATTTTCTGAAGTATCCGGCCCAGGCCATTATCCCCTATGCCGACCCATTGGCCAAACTCGCTCCGCATGTTCAACAGCTCAATATGGAAAGCAACGGCAAAATGGTCAATACCGACGGTGTGTTCCTGAAAGAGCCCTGCGGAACCATCATTTTCGGAGAGCCCGGAACCAATGCCCAGCATTCCTTTTTTCAACTCGCCCACCAGGGAAGGCCGTTTCCTGTCGATTTTATCGGGGTGATCCATCCGCAATACCCGCACTATCACACCCAGTCCAAAGGCGTCACCAACCATCAGGAACTGTGGGCCAATCTGCTGTCTCAGCCCATGGCCCTCGCTACGGGAAAAGACGATGCCGATCCGGCCCGATGTTTTCCCGGCAATCGTCCGTCATCCACGCTGATTTTAAAGGATATTTCCCCGGAAAGCATCGGTAAACTCCTGTCTTTTTATGAAGCCAGAACTGTTTTTGAAGCATTCGTCTGGGGCATCAATCCCTTCGATCAGTTCG
Source organism: uncultured Desulfobacterales bacterium (assembly GCA_964418135.1). Classification (GTDB taxonomy): domain Bacteria; phylum Desulfobacterota; class Desulfobacteria; order Desulfobacterales; family Desulfatirhabdiaceae; genus RAAP-1. Next base: position 1,123 of record CAYQKZ010000017.1, on the reverse strand, counting down.
GGGTGGAGCTTGGAAAAGTACTGGCCGCAAAAATTCGTCTGGAAATGGCCGCAATGAACAAAAACAGCTCCCACGCGTTGCGTTCGCTGGATGCCATTACCCGGCATTATATGGAAATGCTGTTTTCAGGCTGATATTCCGGTGCAGACAGGCACAGGCCTGTCTGCATGTTCACAGGAACTGCAAACAAATTTCTTGACATCCTTATTTTCCTGATATAGAAGCGGAAAAAAAGGCATTAAGTCCGTCGTTTGGAGTGAATACCTAAACCAATTCTTCTAACAATTAATCTCATAAACTCCTTTATTCCTCCATATCCAGCAAGGCGCCGATATCATCTTCGCCCGGTTGTGTTTCATCAGTTCACCTGCTTTCCGAAGGATGATCCGGTCGAAAAGTCTTTTATTCTTTTTTCCGATTTTTTTCATGTTTTTAATTTCAATTCCAATGGATTTTAATCTTCACGAACTCTTTCAACGTCTATCCTCCGGCACTGAATGTAAAAGGATACAGAAAACGCCGGCAGGGATGAAAACAATGGGGTACTGCATTAATGAACATCGCCGAACTCAAAGATAAACGTATCAGCGAATTGGCTCAGATGGCCAAAGACTATAACATTCACGGGGCTGCAGGCCTGCGAAAACAGGAACTCATTTTTGCCCTGTTGCAGACCCAGTTTGAAAAAAACGGCCAGATATACGGAGAAGGCACGTTGGAGATTCTGCCGGATGGTTTCGGTTTTCTTCGTGCCCCCAACTACAATTATCTTCCGGGGCCGGACGATATCTATGTTTCACCTTCCCAGATCCGGCGATTCAATCTCAGAACCGGCGATACCGTTTCCGGACAGATCCGTCAGCCCAAAGAAACCGAGCGGTACTTTGCACTTTTAAAAGTCGAAGCGGTCAATTATGAAGACCCGGAAGTGGCGCGGGATAAAATTCTTTTCGACAACCTCACCCCCCTCTACCCCAACCTGAAAATGAATATCGAAGGTGCCGCAGACAATTACTCCTCACGCATCATGGATCTGATGATCCCCATCGGTTTCGGTCAGCGGGGACTCATCGTTTCTCCGCCGCGTTCCGGCAAGACCATGCTGCTGCAGAACATCGCCAAC
>CAYQKZ010000016.1:0-26950 GCA_964418135.1 uncultured Desulfobacterales bacterium | reverse complement strand
TCGTGGGTGTCGTGGTGGTTGTCGGGGTCGTCGTCGGTGCCGTGGTGGTTGTCGTGGTCGTTGTCGGTGGCGTGGTTGTTGTCGTGGTCGTTGTCGGTGCCGTGGTTGTTGTCGTGGTCGTCGTCGGTGCCGTGGTTGTCGTGGTTGTCGTGGTTGTCGTGGTTGTCGTGGTCGTTGTCGTGGTCGTCGGTGCCGTGGTGGTTGTCGTGGTCGTGGTCGTGGTTGTTGTGGTGGTGGTGGTTGTGGTGGTTGTGGTGGTGGTTGTGGTGGTAACCATTAAATACGACAGGGTTGTAGTCGTACTGCTACCGGATGCAGTGGAAACTGTCTGTGCTGAAGATGTCTGCTGCTGAGGTGGAGCGGTAAGCTTTTGGGTTGTAGGCAATTGCATATGGGTTTGATGTATAAATTCTTTTCTTTCTTCTGGTGTGCTAAAACGGGGAGGAATCGGTGGATTGTTTCCAGATACCCGACTGATCATGTTTGGGGTCAATATAACCGGCTTTCCCATGATTGACCGATTGTAAACCTCAATCGCATTTTCAAGACATAAAACACCAACGTCGCTAGGGGCTTTCAGCCAGACAATAAAATCCGTGCCACGGGTTCCAAAAACCGCTGTTTGAGTTTGTACTCTGAAACGCTGATCTTTAAACTCCTGCAAGGACTTTGCAACAAATCTGGCCTTCCAGGCAATCAACTCAAACAAACCGACCCGCTGTTTTTCATCGGGTTTATACAGAAATTCAGTAATTTCAATAGATGTGTTGGATGTAACTTTGATACGGCTGGTGTCTATAAAAACAATCTCAGCGGAGCCGTCGGTTTCTGTATGCCATTTATCCAGAAGAAAAACAGGATCGCCGCTTCCTGCCATCTGCTTTTGACCTTTTCTTTCAACCTGAACGACACCTGTAAGTATTTCGACTTTTCCAACTGGTTCTGCAGCCCGCAGCTCTGGCGTTGCCCATATCAAGAGAGATGAGAGCAGGCAAACAATCAGTACAGAATATCTTTTTAGAAAGAATATGTCAGATAGCATGAGACCAGCGCTTTATTAAACTCGTATGGATCATAATTAAATTGATTGGTGATATTGGAATCATTCCATATCGGTTGAACCATAAAATTTAAATACAGGTCGGAACGGATTTGACCGAAAATCATAAATATTGCAGATAGTTGTTGATCATTTCTTGTTTCATTCACACTGATAAACCGATCATATTCAAAAAATTTCCAGGTATACCGTCCGGAAATATCGAAATACCATTTTTCAAAAAACAATGGGTACTGAACCCCTGCTAGAATTTCATGACTTTTCACATTTGCACTTTCTGCCGCCCCTATTTCATCAAAATCTGCTGCATATTGCATTCTGAAATGAGATTTTCTTTCTGGAAACATTTTCATCTCCATCAGTGCGAAACGATAATGCCTGTCATTCGGAGACTGATTTTCATAGATTTTCCACTCCACAGCTCCGAAAATATTTGTCTGCCAGTTACCGGGATGATCCATCATAAACCTTGGAAAAAGTGATTGAACACCTGCCCACGATTTACCATACACCCAATAATAACTGTACGCATATTCCAATCCGGCATGATAGGGAGAATTATTCCATTCAAACTGGAGTGACGGTCTCGACCCCACAATATTGAGTTCGGTATTGTTGAAATAATTTGATTGGTAGTGATTATAAGCTCCCCAAATTGAAAAATAATCTTCGTTAATTATCCTATATCGACCAGTCAGTGAAAAGATAAATAGACTGTCTTCTTTATGGCGCACTCCAGCAGAAGTGGTATTGAAACCGATAAAATCCAACGGGTCCTGGAAAACATTGCTGTCATATTGATATCCGAGAGAGGCGACAACTTGCCAGGGTTTATCAATTTTGTCAGTTTCGGCGATACTGTCGATAATCTGCCGAACTTCAATGGTTTTTTCTGGAGTCAAACCCATTTCCAGGACGTGAAGAAATTGTTTTTTGGCTTCCGTTTCGTGGTTTGTTTGCAGCAGAACGATTGCCTTCTGCATTAAAACATCGGTCTGCAATTCCGGTTTTGTTGATGCAGCGCGATTAAAATATTCTAAAGATTTATCATACTGTTTATCTTTCAAATAGACATAACCCATTTCGAATTCTACGCGTCCGGGATCTAATGAATATGCCTGCTCGAGCATTTTTATTGCGTTCTGCCAATCATTTTTTTGAAGATATATGGCTGAAAGGTCGAAAAACGCTTTTTGAAATGCAATGGAATCCTCATGAATCAGAGCAATAAAAATGGCTTGAGCTTCGTCTAATTTGGCTAATTTAAAATATGATATTCCAAGCACATATTGATAATCAAAATTGTACGGATTGATAGCGATCGCATGCTGAATAAATGCCAACGCACCGGCAAAATCATTATGATTGATAGCATTGAGGGCATTGGAAAAGGAGATATGACCATCTGGATCGTCTATTTCTTCTGATCTGGATGCAAGGTGAATCGAGGGCTGTGAAGATGAATCCTCGGAGATGGTTGTAAGGCTTCCAGCATTTGTTGACGGGGATAAGGATAGAAGACCGAAGGAACACGAAATAAGAGTGTATAATAAAAGAAAACAAGAATGGCAGCTCAACCTTATTTTCATCAATACCTCTTGCAGGAAAGATATAGGTTCTTTTCTTAACAATGATCTGACTCAATTGTCAAGATTAATCATTGCAGGATCAAAGTAATTATATCGTTTATTCCACTGTATCTTTCTGTCAACATGTGGACACAAAATCATGTTACTCTGTCAGTAAAATGGTTTTACCGAATATTTACAATCTCCACACGTATCGATCCCATGGGCTTGGTTCTATCTTCGTCCACTACATTAAGTTATGAAAATAGCCCGGCAATTTATTGCCGGGTTTGAATGAAACATATTTCACCAGTCCCGTAGGGACGGAAGACCCACCAACAGCTTTTCTGTCGTCCCTATGGGACTGATACCATTCATTCTCATTGACCCGGCAATGAATTGCCGAACGATTTTCGATTGGAGTGGGCCAAGCTAGAACCAAGCCCGTTTTTTCTTTTTGAAAATGTCTCACCGATTCTATAAGAAAAATTCCGGTGGATCAGACGCTGCTCAACGTTCGGGTCAAGATTCTGCCGGACCGGACATATGAGGACAATTCAATGGTTTCGGTGGGAATGTCGAAAAGAATCGGCGATACGCCTCCGATCTTATTTCCCCGATACGCATAGAACATATTGAATCGAACATTGCCTGCCCCGCCAAGACCTTTGGCATACCAGAAAGGAACCACCCCAAGGTTTGCCGTTCCGCAGTAGACATCCTCATCGATACCCCATCCGGGAAAAAAGGCCCTGCTTTGGAAATCAAACCCTGGAACATCGGATTTTGCCGTGAAGATCATGCCACGGTGCGGCCATTTGTCTCCATGAGCGATTTCCGACAGCCGCTGAAGGTTCAATTCGAGATTCCGCAACAACAGAGCGCTATCCAACTCGATGATAATATCACCTATGGCGCTTTTCGAAACAGCCACCATGTTGCCATACTTGACGTTGGAAAACGAAACCACTTCGTTTGCCATATCCTCGTAATCAATGGATATCAGTTGCATGGCAGGAAGTGAAATCGTAACGTCATCCAAATCCGATCGAACGTTGATACTGGATCTGCCATTGAACTCCGTGTCGAGATGAAACCGGAAATGGGACTGACCAGCCAGCCCGGCCACCACCTTACCTGCTGCTGCCGTTGCATGACCGCACAGAGTAAATTCGCTGCCATCTGCTGAAAAATAACGAATACCGTATTCATCGTCCTTGTCGGAACACTCCAAAAATGCCGTCATGGGAAAACGCAGACTTTCTGCAAATGCACGCATGGTCTTTTTATCAGGGAATTCATCCAGAATACAGACACCGGCGGGGTTTCCTTCCACGGTCTTCCCATTCACATTTTCTTTTGATCCAAAAGCAAATTCCTCATATATCTTAAGTTGTTGTATCATATCACCCCTTCTGGAGATTTTTTCTCCGACAATTGTTGATCCATACTGAACATGATATCCCATAAGAAAATAAGTTTGATCTAAGGAAATGCCTTATATTACGCTATGAAAGAAGTCACGTACGTAAATGATCAACATCTTTTTACTCTAGGTGATCACAATTCCAACCTGTATTTTGCCAACCAGGGCCAGTTGAAAATGCGATGCAGCCACAGCGGCAACGATTTCCTGATAAAAAACCGAACCCAGGCGATATTTTGGGAGTGAATCGCCGATCACAGAGACGTTTTCATGTTGAAGGGAGTGCCGGTCTCCAGATATTGGAACTACCGGAGACCGGATTGGTAATCCATTTCGAGGAATTGTATCAGACATCTCTGCCACAGGATTTGTCTGTAGGATCAAGCTGATCAAAAGAAATATCGTACGGTATCGATAGGCCGGCAAATGGAGCTAAATATCGACATCGATGTCAATGGCATCCACCGATCCGTCATTCAAACCGGAACAGTAGTTGCAGTAAGCTCGCCCCCTTTTGAAGATTATTATCTGCATGTCAAGTTTCATCACGTACTTGACAGCGTTCTGATCAGGGAATTTGCGATAGCCGCCCAAGCAAGGAAGTCTTAAAAAAAGCCATCGCCAGTATTTTGATGAAAAATCAGCAGGCTGATTAGAGAAAACGTAAAAAATATGTTAGACCATTGTGTTGATAATTGCACCCAACACGGGATTTCTATATGCAGGATTCGATATAGAAACCAATCCTGACATATTCTGCGCTGCAGTCTGAGCTTGAGAACTGATCATTTTATCGGAAGCTTGTTGGCTCGTTGATAAGGCTCCGCTGGTACCGACCGCATTGTTACCCCCGCCATTTGCACCCGCCTGTGCTGGCCTTCGCTGGGTCAGCTTGTCCTGAATTTTGGTAAATTCCTGTTGGGCGGCTTTGATATCCCCTGAATTCAACGTTTTTCCAAGGCTGGCGATATCGGAACTGACCGGATTGATGCCACTGCCATTATTGGCTGAAAAACCTTTTTGAATTTGTGTGAGTGCATCCTTTGCATTGGAAATACTACCTGATTCCAACGCCTTGCCGAGTTTATCGAAATTCTCCTTGAACTTGGCAGGGGGGCTGTTCTGGTTCATCGAATAGGCCGATGTGCTTGAATATATTTTTGAAATAGCCATTGTGCAAGCTCCTTTCTTTAAAATATGACTGTCCAGGAAATTCAGCTTGGTGGACAGATATTTTTTAATCCATTATATTTCTCATACATGATTTCATGATTTTATCAAATAATCAACAATCGTTTTCTATATGGTTGATATAGATTTCAAGATAAAGCTTTTCGGTACGTTATCGGTCGGGGATGGCCGAAAAATGCTTATCCCATCCCTGCTGCATTCCCAATAAATATTGTCATGAAAGCTATATATCCGCTACCGAACCGAAGTTCCTTACGGGATACATCTATTTTCCAGTTCAATCCGTCTGGATTCGGAAAACGGTCGAATCCTGTTTCATAGGCTTTTCCCTTTACATCCATAACAGCCTATGTCATATGGATATTCATGATATTATCCTTGGCCTTCTCATCGGCAATCAACCGTATTTCAATAATTTTGAATTAATGGAGTGATCATAATGGAAGACGAGAAGTTTTCCACAATCACTTTTCAAGATCATATTACATCATTAATGAGCACCATGGTTAGCGTGATCACCCACCCGGCTGTTTTTTTTAATACCATGCCAAAAACCGGAGGGCTGATTGAACCGCTTATTTTTCTGGCTGTCATGGGAGGCATCGGTGCTATGCTGCAATCGGTATTATCCTTCTTTGGCGAGGGTCTTGCTGCATCTCTCATCATAGCATTGGCAATTGTCGTCGTTGGGCCGATCGTAACAGCAATTTTTGGTTTGATCATTTCAACCATTCTATATTTTATCTGGAAATTGATGGGCTCCCAGGAGACCATCGAAACCGCCTTTCGCTGTGCAGCGTATGCATCCGCCACCATCCCACTGACCACCCTGTTTGTCATTGTTCCGTGTTTGGGATCGCTCATAGGACTTGCCTGGATGACTTATCTGATGGTGATTGCCAGTGTCGAGGTTCACCAGCTCGACGCCATGAAAGCCAGAATCGTCTTTGGTATCATTGCTGGGATATTTGCCCTTTTCAGCATCTCATCTCAAATTGCCGCCCACAGGATTTTCAGCAATATCGATCAGTTCCAAACGACCATCAATCGATACGATCAAATATCTCCCGAAGAAGTGGGCGAAAACAGTAAGAATATTTGGTCGTGCATGAGAAGTAGTGATGTTGCACAGTTTTGGAGCCATTTCTAAATTGTAATCTTGTACAGCCATCCCCGCGTTGAGCCAGATGATGGGCCTGCCGGGGATAAAGTACAATCATCCTCGACTCACCCGCCACTTATGTTCGGCATCATACAGACTTTGTACAAAATGAGGATACCTGCATACAGACTACATCCAGTAGCGTTTCGAGAAAATCCAACTTCAGTCAAGAGCTAAAATACGAAAATTCAAGCATATTAACACTCAGGAAATGATTGAAATCCGTCTTCCCCTTATAGAAATAAAGGGCTTTTTATTGCCTGTCATCAAACAACATGTTATGTAATATCCCTAACTTCAACATCGACGGCTTCAAAATAAGAGTCCGGATCAGGTCTGCGCTGCATCCTTCGCCATTGCAGCGTACGGCAAGTGTGCCTTACCCAGCAGGTTTTTCACGACTTGTCTGCCGACTTTTTACGCACCCGTCCACTTTTTGACTTTTTACCCGTTCATCATATCCGGTTACATTCATCGTAACTGGATGTTAAGAGGATGTTTGTTTCATGACACCACTGGATCAATTGTTTCAGGTTCTCAATCGCGTGTTACAGATCGAGTCAACCCAGTACCGGGATGAAATCGGGCCCGAAGATATTCCTGCCTGGGATTCTCTCCGACATCTGGCCATGGTCTCGGAGCTGGAAGATACCTTTGAAATCGAATTCGGCATGGATGAAATCTCCCGGATGCGCTGCATCGGAGATATAAAAAAATGCCTGACCCTTCACGACATCCATTTTTAACATAACGCTGTCTATCATGCCGAACATCACGGAATATCTGTTCAGAAACAACCGGTTTTCAGACCGGCTTCTAATTCTGGGGCCGGATGAATCTCTCAGTTATGCCCTGGCATATCAAGGGATTGTGGCCGTCAGCGCGTGGCTGAAATCCCGGCATTTTTCCCGCAACGATAATATCCTGCTGTGGGCCGACAATTCGGTGTTTTTTATCATCGCCTATTTCGGCATCATGCGGGCGGGATGTTGCTGCGTGCCGATCGATCCCAAGGCCGACCCCCATTTTCTGGAGCAGGTGATTCAATTGTGCCGGCCTGTTTATGGATTCATACACCCCAGATATGCCGCAGCGGCCGCTGTGCTGAACATCGAGACCTGCTCGGATCTGTCCACCCTCCCGCCTTGCACGGATTCAGACCTGAATGCACCGGCGGATACGACGGACGGGGATACTGCCGCCATTATCTTCACATCCGGATCGACCGGCATCCCACGGGGAGTCATGCTCAGCCATGGCAATATCCGCGCCAACACCGATGACATCGTGGATTATCAGGGTCTGACGGATACCGATATCCACCAGGTCATCCTGCCGTTCAGCTATTGTTTCGGGGCCTCTCTCCTGCACACGCATGTGGCCGCCGGTGGGGGACTTGTGCTGAATACCCGGTTCATGTTTCCGGATACGGTGCCGGAACTCGTCGAAAAATACAGATGCACCGGATTGTCCGGAGTTCCGGCCGTCTATCAGATTCTATGCCGGCGCAGCACGTTTCTGCAGTTTAAGATGCCGTCTCTTCGGTTCATGGCGCAGGCCGGCGGGCCGCTGCCCCAGCCGTTCATCGAAGAAATCACGAATGCATTTCCGGAGAAGGCCTTTTTTGTCATGTACGGACAGACCGAGGCCACGGCCAGACTCTCTTATCTGCCGCCGGAACTGATACGGATCAAAGCCGGCTCTATCGGCCGCGGGCTGGCCCATACCCGTCTGGCTGTTCGGGATCAAAGTGGTCAGCCGGTTTCACCCGGCCAGGAAGGGGAGATTGTGGCATGGGGGCCCAATATCATGCAGGGTTACTACCGGAATGCCGAGGCCACGGCCGGCCGATTGATCGACGGTTGTCTGAAGACCGGAGATCTGGCCACGGTGGATGCGGATGGATTCATTTACATTACGGGAAGGCAGTCAGGTTTCATCAAGAGTGCGGGAGTCCGCATCAGCCCGCATCGCGTGGAGGCGGCCATCGCAGCCTGGGAAAACGTTCTGGAAGCGGCGGTAACCGGGGTTCCCGATCCATTGATCGGAGAGGCTGTCAAAGCTGTTGTGGTTCCGCGGGACCGCAAGATGAAGCTTAAACCCGAAGATGTCATCGACTGGTGCCGCCGGCATCTGCCCGAACATATGGTTCCCCGGATTGTGGAGATCAGCCCCGGACTGCCCCGGAATTCATCCGGCAAAATCATCCGAAGATCCGAGAACGGGGTTTGATTGATGAAAAACCTGATATTGATTGGCGCCAGTGGCATTGCTCTGGAAATCATCGATGCGGTCGAAGCGATCAATGCCGTTGGGCCCACATGGAACATCATCGGCATTCTGGATGATGATCCCGCCCGCCAGGGCGAGCTGTTTTACCGCGGCATTGAAATCATCGGTTCCAGCCAGGAGGCCGAACGCCATAACGGAGCCGATACATATTTTCTGATTTCCTTTTGTTCGGTACGCAATTTCATGCTGAGACCCGCCTATGCAGAGTGGCTGGCCCTGACATATCCCGGCATCCGGTTTGCCACAGTCATTCATCCCCTGGCATGGATTTCCCCGACCGCCCGCATCGGTTCCGGGGTGTTTCTGGCTCCCCACATCGTCGTGGATGCCCATGCCTGCATCGGCAATCACTGTATCGGGCTGTTTGGCAGTGTTGTCAGCCGGCGGGTGACAATCGGAGATTTCGGCTTTGTTTCCGCCGGCGTCAATATCATGGGCTCTGTTCAGGTAGGCGTGTGCTGCTTTCTGGGCGTCCGCACCACGATCATTTGTGATGTCGGCAAGCAGGTTCTCGTGAATGCCGGCGCTCTGGTATCCCGGCCCGTTCCCGACCATGCCATCGTTCAGTCGCCGCCGTGCGGAGACATCACCCGTTTTGAAAATCCGGCCAAAATGCAGCGGCTTTTAGGGAGATTATGACATCATTGACACTCCACCATATCGGTATCGTGGTGAAAGACATCTACCGATCATTGGACCAGTATCGACAGGATTTCGGCTTTCTTCCTGTAACCGACGTAATTGCGGTTGACAATCAGGGCGTCCGGGTGGTTCTGCTTGCCTGCGGCAGCGATGCGCGCATCGAGCTGATCGAACCCCTCAATGAAAATTCCCCGGCGCACACGGCCGCCCTGCAGGGCGGAGGCCTCAACCATCTGTGTTATGAAACCGCGGATTTCGATGGATTTCTCGACCGGTTTAAACATAAAATCGTGCGTTCCGCCCGGCCTTCTCCCCGGAACCTTTTTGGCGGCAGGCGAACCGCATTCATTTACCGCCACCATCAGTTGATCGAGCTGCTCGAAGCCGAACCAGCCTTTTCACCGGAATTCACCAAACATGGATAAACGAATCGTTCATCACGTATTTGAACAGACAGCCGCTCATTTTCCCGAAAACATCGCCGTGGAACTGGCGGGCTGCCGCCTCGACTATGCCCGTCTGAATCAGGAAGCCGAAACCCTTGCCCAGGTACTCCGGTCCAACCCTGTCGATCCACAGGTGCCGGTGGGGATATTCATGCCGTCCGGCCTGGATTATCTGATATCGATTCTGGGGGTTGCCAAGGCCGGCGGGATTTTTATGCCCCTGGCTGTGGATTTTCCCCGACAGCGGCTGATAACCATTTTAACGCACACCCAGCCCCAGGTCATTCTGACGGATATCGATCACGCCGATTTATTGAATCAACTCTGTAATACCGGTTTATTTCCCGATGTAACGATTCGTGTGGTGTCCTTCCGGGAAGAGGCACCCCTGGCTGTGTTCTCGCCGGATCATATTCCTGGAATGCCGGCTCAGTCCGGCGGTGTGACACATCGGCCGACAGGCCCATGCATTGCCGATCCATCCACCGCTGATTTATCGGATTATCAACCCGGCCCGGATGATGGTCTGTATGTGATGCATACATCCGGATCTACCGGCATTCCCAAAGCCATTTTAGGATGTCATAAAGGGTTAAGCCATTTCGTCCACTGGGAAATCCGCGAATTCGGTCTGACTCCCGACTTGCGGGTCAGTCTGCTGGCGCCGCCGACATTCGACGTCAGCCTGCGCGATATTTTTGTTCCATTACTGGTCGGCGGTACTGTCTGCATTCCCGACCCCGAAACCCGGAATCACTCCAGCCGGCTCCTGGACTGGCTGGATCAGTCCGGGATTACCCTCATGCACTGTACCCCGTCCATATTCCGACTGCTGATGAGCGAACTTGAAATGAGACACTCCGCCAGTCTGTTGCCGGCGCTGCAGCGGATTCTTCTGGCCGGAGAGCCGCTGTACGGCGAAGACGTCAACCGCTGGCAATCGATCATGGGAAATCGGGTGGAACTGGTCAACCTGTATGGGCCGACCGAGACAACACTGGCCAAACTCTATCATCGTATTCCATTGCAGACTTACGACCGGGAGCAGATCATCCCGCTCGGTCTGCCGATATCCAATACGGCGGTATTGATCCTGAAAGACAACCGGTTATGCGCCATTGGCGAAAAAGGCGATATTTACATCAAAACGCCATTTCGAACCAAAGGATATTATCGCGATTCCGAGCTGACGGCCCGACGGTTCATCCAGAACCCCCTGAACCCGGATACCGAAGATATCATCTACCGTACGGGCGATCAGGGCAGGTATCGTCCGGATCGCAGTGTCGAATTCATTGGCCGCGAAGATGACCAGATCAAACGACACGGCATTCGGGTGGAACCGGCTGAAATCGAAAAAGCCCTGCGCAGTCATGCGGCCGTGGCCGAAACCCTGATCATCACCCGGGCCGGGCGGGGGGATCATCGGGATATCCTGCTCCTGGCCTATTTCACCGAAAAACAGCCTGTTTCCCCATCCGAGCTTCGGGCCCATCTTCAGGACCTGTTGCCGGAATACATGATTCCGGATTTTTTCATTGCAATGGACGCCTTTCCCCGCAATGCTCACGGCAAAACCGATCGCAATGCCTTACCGCTGCCGGCGGCCATTCCATGCGGGTCTTTACCGGATACCGATACGGAAATTCGGTTGGCCGTGATCTGGCAGGAAGTCCTGGGCATACCGATTGTGGGCAAAACGGATTCTTTTTTCGATGTCGGCGGCAATTCCCTGAATGCCATGCGGATTCTGGCCCGAATCTATCATGAGATGGATCGGGAAATCACCTTGAAATTTTTTTTCAACCATCCCCGACTTCAGGATCTGGCCTCCTTGATCGACACCACCCCGTCCATCACTTACCAGCCCATTGAACGGGCACCCGAAACACAGGAGCAAACGCACTACTGGCCGTTGTCTGCAGCCCAACATCGGCTGTGGGTTCTGCACCAGATGCAGGGCGGTGAAACGGTTTACAATATCCCCATTGCCTATGAATGCCGGGGGCCGTTCGATCCCAGCCGGTGGCAGCATGCACTGGAATCGATGGCCTGTCGACACGAAGCCTTTCGCACCTGTTTTATCCTTCACGGAGACCAGCCGTGCCAGCAGATTCTGCCATCGATATCGATGCCTGTCGAAGTCGTCGATTTGTCGGCAGTTCCAGACCCGCTGGCAGCCTGCAAAAACCGGGTGCAATCGCTGGCATCCACCTCGTTTGATCTGACGCAGGCGCCGCTGCTTCGGGCCGCTGTTTATCAAATCGGGTGCGAACACCACGTGCTGGCGCTGGTAGTGCATCATATCATCAGCGATGCCTGGTCCATGGATATCCTGGCACGGGAAACAGCGGTTCGATATGCGGCATCCCCCCATATTTCCGAGTTGCCTCCCCTGCCCTGCCGGTATCCGGATTATACGCTCTGGCAGAAACGCCTGCTCGATTCTTTCAAAATGAAAGCCCAGAGCGATTACTGGCATCGCCAGTTGGCCGGAGACCCGTCTGCTCTGGATTTGCCGATTGATTTCATTCGGCCGGCGGTTCAGACATTTACAGGGGGTGCTGTCGATTTTACCCTGAGCGAGGCATTGACCGAAAAATTGTCGGATCTGGGGAAAAATCATCAGGCCAGTTTATTCATGGTTGTCCAGGCACTGATCAAAATTCTGTTGTTCCGGTATTCAGGCCAGGCGGAACTCTGCATCGGCGCACCGGTATCGGGCCGCATCCATCCGGACATATCCGGGCTGATCGGCTGTTTTGTCAATATGCTGGTCTTACGCGATACCATCCAGCCACATCAAAGCGCCTCCGACTTGTTGAATCAGGTCCGCCACACCACTACCGAAGCGCTGGCGCATCAGGACTATCCCTTCGATCAACTCGTGAATGAACTTGTCCGCGATCAGGATATCAGCCGGAATCCCCTGGTGGATGTGGGGCTCACTTTCTACGAAGCCGATCCGGTCATCACATCCGGCAAAGACCTGGTGCTGACCCCCTTTGCCTTTGACTGGCCGGTCAGTAAAATGGACTTGATTTTCACCTTCCGGCCCACCGGAAAAACCCTTCAGGCAGAAGCCCGGTTTCGATCCGATTTATTTCAGCCCGATACCATTCACCGCATGATCGCCCATCTAAAAACCCTGATCCACAGTGTCTGGGAAAATCCCGCCACCCCGATCGCGGAGTTGACGATTCTACCCGATTCAGAAAGGAAGTTGATTCTCGACGAATTTGTTTCTGAAAAGAGGGGGCAGGTATCAGGGGGCAGGTATCAGGGGGCAGGTATCAGGGGGCAGGAACTGACCTTGCCCCCTGCCTCCTGCCCCCTGCCCCCTCTTATTATTCAGATAGATCAGATAGCCGGACAATCGCCGGATAAGCCGGTTGTGGTCTGCGAAGACCGTTCGATGTGTTATCGGGAATTGAATCGGCTGTCCGATGAGCTGGCCCGGTCTCTCCGGAACCGTGGAGTGGATGTTGGCATGCCGGTGGCGGTATTGTTGCATCGATCATTGTCCTGGGTCATGGCCATGATCGGTGTCATGAAGGCAGGCGGGGTGTATCTGCCCATCGATCCGCAGTATCCCGAATCCCGGATTCGATTCATGCTTGAAGACAGCGGTTGTCGACTGTTGATCACCGACAACGCATTGTGGGAATCCAGCGCTGCATTTGCGTCCATACAGCGGATCAATCTGGATGACGGGTTTTTCTCTCCATCGGACATCGGGCCCCTGCCGGAAATCCGGCCCGATCAGACCGCCTATATGATCTATACATCGGGTTCGACCGGGGTGCCCAAAGGCGTGATGGTGCCGCACCAGGGGCCGGTGAACATGGCCATGGATCAGATCCGCCGCTTTGGCATCCGTGAATCGGATCGCCTGTTGCAGTTTTCTTCACCCGGTTTCGATGCTTCCATTTACGAGATGTATCTGACGTTTTTCAGCGGAGCGACCCTCGTGATCGTGCCGCCGGCTGAAATTCAGGACCCCGAACGGTTCATCCGATATCTGGCCGACCAGCAGGTAACGCTGGCAACCCTGCCGCCCGTTTATCTGGGAACGTTGAACCGTACTCTTCCGGAATGTGTTCAGACTGTCATCACCGCCGGAGAGGCGGCCATGACCTCGGATGCCGTTTATTACGGATCTCGGATTCAGTATATCAATGCCTATGGCCCGACGGAAACATCGGTGTGCGCCGCCTGTCATCGGGTATCGCCAGACCCTTCTTATCCACTCGGAATTCCCATTGGCCGCCCCCTGTCCGGCCTCCGGATTTTCATTCTGGATTCCCGACTTCAGCCCGTTCCCATCGGCATTCCCGGAGAAATCTGCATATCGGGTATCGGACTGGCCCATGGCTATCACAACCGGCCAGAGTTGACGGAACAGGCATTTGTTGCGCATCCATTCGAACCCGGAAGCCGTCTGTACCGCAGCGGCGATATCGGCAAATGGCTTGCGGACGGCAACATTCTCTTTATGGGCCGGAAGGATGACCAAGTCAAGATCCGGGGGCATCGCATCGAGATACAGGAAGTTGTTCTGATGCTCCGTCGGCAGCCCGGAATCCGAGATGCCGCAGTATTTGTACATCCGGCAGCGACAGGTCGACAACTGATCGCCTACTGCATTCCTGAAAGCATGGCAGACAGCGATGCATCGGCTGAATCGGCCTTGAAACAGGCGCTCAGTCACCAGTTGCCGGCATTCATGCTCCCCTCCCGCATCGTTTTCCTCGACCGGTTTCCGCTGACGGCAAACGGAAAAATCGACCGGCGGGCCTTGCCCGACCCCCGGCAGGAGACCGCCGAAAGCGATGTTCAAACGCCGCTGGAAGGTATGGCCGGCCTGTTGACACAGATATGGTGTCATGTCCTGGCAAGAGAGGCCGTTGGGCTGCACGATAATTTCTTCGCGCTGGGCGGAGACTCCATCAAAGCCATACAGGTGTCGGCCCGACTTCACGAAAACCATCTGCATCTTCAGGTGGCGGACCTTTACCGCTTTCCCACCATCGATGAACTCCTTGGGCATATCCAGGCTGCCAATCCGGACAAAACATCCGGGCCTGCCTGGGGACAGGCACCGTTGACGCCGATTCAACGCTGGTTTTTTGAAAACTTTGCCGATCACTGTCATCATTTCAATCAGGCCGTTCTGCTCGAACCGGCCATGCCGCTGATTCCGGCTATTTTGAAAACAGCACTCCGAAGTGTTCTCGATCATCACGATGCCTTGAGAACCCGGTTTTCACGGAATGCGGACGGGTGGATTCAGACCATCGATCCCCCCGGCATGGAAGCGGAGGTTGTCGATCTGGACTGGTCTCAACGATCCGATGCAATTGAACTCTTCCGGAACCATGCGGCTGAGGTCCAGTCTGGTTTTGATCTGAGCCGCCCTCCCCTGATTCGCGTGGTCCGCTATCGGCTTCCGGACCGGGAGCGACTTTTGATCATCTGTCACCATCTGGTTGTGGATACCGTGTCCTGGCGCATTCTTCTGGAAGATCTGGAGGCAGCCTACCAGTCCGGGCTGCAGGGTCAATCCGTCGTGTTGCCGACCCAGACCATCGGGGTGAAACAATGGGCGGAATCTCTTCAGGCCTATGCGTCCGATCCGAATCTGACGGCGGAGATTCCTTTCTGGAAAAGTCAGTTGTCGGATTCAGGAAATCGGTCCCAGTTTTTACGCCACACCTACCGGAACGTTCGGACTGCGAGGTTTGAACTCTCCAACTCCGAAACAGAGGCATTGCTGAATCAGGGGCAGCGCGTTTATCAGGCTTCGGCTCAGGAATTGCTGCTGGCCGGCCTGGCCACCGCGTTTTATCGTTGGCAGGGGCCAAACCACCTCCATCTGGCATTGGAACACCATGGCCGGGAAGCAGAGATCACGCCGGCAGAGCCTTTGCGGACGGTTGGCTGGTTCACCAGCCTTTATCCTGTGATATTCCCTGTTGAAACAGAGCCCGGCGCACAGATTCGTTCCATTCAGCGGCATTTGCATGAAATTCCCGGTCATGGTATGGGGTTTGGCGTGCTGCGTTATTCAGGAACAGATAAAATCCGGGATGAACTGAACACGGGGAACTGGCCGGCAGTGAGTTTCAATTATCTGGGGCATCTGAAACCAGCGACTCCGCAGTCATTTTTCCGGGAAGTACCGGAACCTGTCGGCCCACTCGTCGCTCCAGATGCCGTCCGGCTTCATGATCTCGACATTCAGGCATGGATTTACCCGGATACCCTTCATGCATCCATCTCTTTTCATCCGGATCAGATATCGGAAGACCGGGTTCAGAATCTTATAAACCTTTACCGACAGGCTTTGATAGATACGGCCTTGCATTGTACGGATCGATCTCCAGACATGCTTTCGGAAGATTCCCGATTTTACGGTCTCAGCGATTTAGACCTGGAAAAGGCTCTGGGCAATGATTGAAAGCAGGCACATGCTGAAAAAAGAAGATCTGCAGGAAGTTTATCCCATGACCCCGATGCAGGAGGGGATGTTTTTTCACGCCCTGTATGAACCGGATTCCCATGCCTATGTGCAGCAGATTACCTACGGCCTTCGGGGGGCTCTGGATATCGCTGCATTCGAAGCTGCCTGGAACCGGTTGATCCAGCGCCATGATGTGCTGCGTACCGTGTTCATCCACCGTCATGTGCCAAAACCGCTCCAGTTTGTCCTCAAACAACGGCGGCTCGATATCGCTTTTCAGGATCTGCGCAGTCTGGATGAAGAAAAACAGGCGGATATCATTCAGAATCTACGGATTAAAGACCGATCCGCACCGTTTGACCTGTCCAATGATGTTTTAATGCGTCTGCGGGTCATTCAAACCGGGGATGACGCATTCCGGGTGATCTGGACTTTTCATCATATTCTCATGGATGGCTGGTGTTTGCCCATTCTTCAGAAAGAGTTGATGGCCCTGTACCGCGCAGAAATTCATCGGACCGATCCGCTCCTGCCGGCCCCCGGCGCATTTCGTACTTTCGTCTCATGGCTGGAAAAACAGGATCGGGAAAGCTCCCGGAAATACTGGCAAACCTATCTGGACAGTTATGATCGGCTCGCCACGTTTCCGAAACAGGCTGTCGGTCTCCTGCCCCAGGCATATGATCTGAAAACCGTTTCGATGGTGCTGGATGCAGATACCACCCAGGCCCTGCATCAACTGGCCGGTCGCAATCTGGCCACCCTGAATGTGGTGATTCAGGCCCTGTGGGCGGTTTTACTGGCAAAAACAAACGATGTGACGGATGTGGTCTTCGGCATGGTCGTATCGGGCCGACCGGTTGAAATCGCCGGCGTCGAGCAGATGGTGGGTCTGTTCATCAATACCGTCCCCCTTCGGGTACAGGCGCCTCGGCACCGCCTTTTTTCAGAAATCCTGACCGATCTGATGCAACAAATGGCTTCCGGGATGAAACATCACTCTTTCCCACTGGCCGATATCCAAGCCCTCAGTTCGCTGAAACAAGGCCTGTTCGACCATATCCTGGCTTTTGAAAATTATCCCCACGACCCGTCTGCCGGGCAGGTCCAGACCCAGACGCCGTCGAATGGCCGTCTGATCCTCGAAGACTATGAAAATGTCGAGCAGACCCATTATCCCCTGGAACTGGCGGTGATTCCGGGCGAACAGCTCCGGTTCACGTTTCGCTTCAATGCAAATGTGTTTTCATTGGATCGGATCACCGCCATCGAAGAGCATCTTCTTGAAATCATCCATGCTGTCCTGACCCTGGATGCTGTTGCCATCGGGGATATCTCCATCCTGTCCGAATCCGAAAAAAAACGGTTGACCGAAGAATTCAATCAAACCGAGTGGCCGTATGCCGGGGATGTGTCCATTGTGGCGTCGTTCAATGCTTGGGAAGCGCAGATGCCCGATGCACCGGCGGTCATTTTCAACGGTCATGCCATTACCTATGCAGAATTGCGTCACCGGGCATCACGAATCGGATATCATTTACAGTCTCTTGGCGTTCTGCCCGAAGACCGTGTCGGCGTATTGCTGGATCGCTGTGAAAATTTGATTGCCGCCATTCTGGGTGTTTTGTATACCGGAGCTTCCTATATTCCCATCGATCCGGCGTTTCCACAAAACCGGGTGGATGCGATTTTATCCAACAGCCGCTGCAAGGTGCTTTTGACCCGCGCCGGTCTGTCGCCGATCTCCCTTCCTGAAAAAACGGTACGCTGTGATCTGGATGCGGCCCTGTCTGCCGGGGGAATGGCCGATTGTCTGGCATCTGCGGATCTGCCGGCTTATGTGATGTACACGTCGGGATCGACCGGACAGCCCAAAGGAGTCGTCGTCACCCACCGCAATGTGGTCAGCTTCAACGCCAACATGACCGCCGTCTTTGGATTCAAGCCCCTGGACCGGATTTTGGCGCTGACCACCATTTCTTTCGACATCTCGGTTCTGGAAATCCTCAACAGCCTCATGTCGGGCATGACCGTGGTTCTTTTTCCGGAAGCCGAAATCCAGGACCCTGAACGGATTTTGGCCATGATGCAGGCAGAACAGGTTACGGCCCTGCAACTGACACCGTCACGTCTGAAAATGCTGATCGAGGGACGGGACCCGGCGGTATTACGCCGGTTGGAAGTGCTGTTGATCGGCGGCGAGCCCTTTCCACGGGATTTGTTCGAGCGGATTCAGCCCATTTTCGACGATGTCCGGGTATTCAATGTGTATGGCCCGACCGAGGCCACAATCTGGTCCACTTGCCGGCTCTTGAATGACGGCGCCTTGAATATCGGATCCCCTCTGAAAAACGAGCAGGTGTGGATTCTCTCAGAAAATCTGGAACGGATGCCCATCGGATCGGTGGGCGAGATCTGCATTGCCGGAGACGGTCTGGCCCAGGGATATTTCGAATCACCGGAAAAGACCGCTGCGGTCTTTATCGATCACCCGTTTGCACCCGGTCGGCGGCTTTATAAAACCGGAGATTTCGGCTATTGGCAGCCCGATGGAACGCTGATCTGTCTGGGCCGGCGGGATGACCAGGTCAAAATCCGCGGATACCGTATTGAAACCGGGGATATCGAAAGCCATGTCAAACAGTTTCCGGATGCACCCATTCAGGATGCCGTCGTGGTGGCCCGCCCTGTATCCGGGGGCGGATCGGAGCTGGCGTGCTATCTGGTGTACGCCCCTGCCCTCACGGCGCTGGAACCCGGTCTGCCCCCTGCTTCCATTGTTACGGCATTACGAGGGTATCTGCGGCTACAATTGCCGGATTACATGATCCCCGCTTATTTTGTGCAGATGGAAACCCTGCCCCTGACGCCAAACGGCAAGATCGATAAAAAGGCGTTGCCTGACCCTGTGCAGATGGCCCCGGCAACCGATA
This sequence comes from uncultured Desulfobacterales bacterium, assembly GCA_964418135.1. Lineage (GTDB taxonomy): Bacteria > Desulfobacterota > Desulfobacteria > Desulfobacterales > Desulfatirhabdiaceae > RAAP-1. The sequence continues at coordinate 7,767 of CAYQKZ010000016.1, read as the reverse complement.
CGTCATTTTTTCCGCCGCAAGACGATGTGCAAGCCCGGCTTGCCGGGATCTGGCGGCAGATTCTGGATTATCCGCTGATCGGCATTCACGACAATTTTTTCGATCTTGGCGGCCACAGCCTCAAAGCCATGCGGGTGGTTTCTGCCATTCAACGGGAAATGCATGTGGACATAGGTTTACAGGATATTTTCGCCCATCCCACGGTTTTTGAAATCGCCGGAATCCTGCGATCCATGACGAAAGAATCCCGGCAGAAAATCACGCCTGCGCCGCTCCAGTCCGATTATCCATTATCCCATGTTCAGCGCCGATTATGGGTACTCTATTGCATGAATCCGGAATCTCCGGCCTACAATCTTCCCGGCGCTTTCTGGATCGATGGCCGGATCGATCCGGAGCCGATGGCCCAGACATTTCGGTATCTGGTAGACAGACACGAAGCCCTGCGGACGGTATTTCGCGTGGTGGACAGTCAACCGCGTCAGGTCATTCAACCTGCGGAGTGCTTTGAACTGGAAACCATGGATCTGCGATCGGATGAAAATCCGGATCGCGCTGCAATCGATCTCGTCCGTCAGTCGGCAGCCGTTCCCTTCGATCTGACCACCGGCCCGCTGTTTCGGGTAATGCTGATCCAGACCCGAGACACCCGCCATCTGCTCTTTATCCATGCGCACCACATTGTCTGCGATGCCCTGTCTTTCGATGTTCTCAGCCGGGAATTTCGCATCGGATACCCGCGTATCGAACGCCGCATCCCACCGGATACCCCTCCCCTTCCCATTCAATATCGGGATTATGCGCTCTGGCAGCAAAGTTCAGAGGCAGTCTCACAAATGGCCGAAGACCGAAAATTCTGGCATTCGCAGTTATCGCCTCTGCCGGAGCGACTGAATTTTCCCCAGGATTTTTCACGGCCGGCTTCGCCTGCTTACTCAGGCCAAACCCTGCGCCGGACACTGGAATCATCGCTGCTTGCCAACCTGAGAGTTCTTGCCGGCCGGTTTCAGTCTACACCGTTCATGCTGCTGGTCAGCACGGTCAAGATATTGCTGCATCGCTATACGAACCAGACGGAAATCACCGTGGGGACCGTGTCTTCGGGCCGGATACTTCCGGAGCTGGAACATCAGGTCGGCTTTTATGCCAACACCCTGACGCTGCGCAATTCCGTGAACCCCCACGAGCGATTTGCCGATCTGGCGGGACGGGTTCGGGAAACAGTACTTCTGGCTTACACCCATCAGAGTTATCCCTTCGATCAACTGGTGGATGAACTGAAAATGGTGCGTGATCCGAGTCGGGCGCCCATTTTCGATGTGATGGTCGTCATGCAGCCGGATGCCCCGTCATCTCCGGCCGCATTGGATCTGGCGATCCAACCGGTCGAGCTGGATACCGGCACCAGCCGTTTTGATATGACATTTGAATTCATCGAACGTGCCGATACCCTGAGATTGAACCTGACTTACAGCACGGATCTGTTTTTGCCGGATACCATGCAACGCCTGGCCGATCATCTGCAGCAGCTCCTGACGGATTGCCTGAGCCACCCCGACAAGAAAATACATGAACTCGAGATTCAGTCTGCCGAAGAACAACAGCAAGTGATGGTGGATTTCAATGCCCCGGCACTGACCCGGCCCGTTCAGAGCTGGTCTTTGCAGCACACAACCGATGTCTTTGCCGAAGTCGTCCGCCGGTTTCCGGATGCACCGGCCGTTATCGACGATCAGGGAATCTTGAGTTATCGGCAACTCGATCACCAGGCCGAAGAGCTTGCCAGAATACTTGCCGGCCGTATTCACGGATCCGATACCTGTATCGGTGTGATGCTCGGCCGTTCCCGACATATGATCGTGGCTGTCATGGGAATTTTGAAAGCCGGCGCCGCCTATCTGCCGATCGATCCGGAGTATCCGGTTCAGCGGATTCAGTACATGATTTCCGACAGCCACTGTCAGCTCATCCTGACCGAAGCAGCCTATGAGGGCCGGATTCCGCCCGATCTCCCCGTGCAGACATTACGGATACCCGAATCCGTTTCATCCGCGGGCCTGCATGAGACAGCACCCGCAATTCAGCGACGGCCACAGGATATCATGTATGTCATTTACACCAGCGGCTCGACCGGTCAGCCCAAGGGGGTCATGATTCAGCATGATGGGTTTTTGAACATGATACAAACCCAGATCGCTGTTTTCGGTGTGCTTCCACAGGATCGGGTCCTGCAATTTGCTTCAGCGGGTTTTGATGCCTCGCTGTCTGAAATGTTCATGGCCCTGCTATGCGGGGCAGCGGTGGTCATGATACGGGATGCCGTAATTCGCGATCCAAACGCTTTCCTATATTTTCTGTCCGATTACCGGGTAACGGTGGCCACTCTGCCCCCGGCTTACCTGCATGTGCTTCCCCGCGTGAATCTGTCTCCCCTGCGGGTTCTGATCACGGCCGGCGAGGCCGCCATCTCCGAAGACCTGATATTTCACAGCCAAACCAAAACCGTATTCAATGCCTATGGCCCGACGGAAACATCTGTCTGTGCGGCGATCCACCAGTTGAATTCAAATGCGGAGCGCGGCGACATTCCCATCGGACACCCCCTGCCCGGTGTACCGGTCTATGTTCTGGATTCGGTAGGAAAGCCCGTTCCCATCGGTGTTCCGGGGGAAATTTGTATTGCCGGTGTCGGCCTGGCCCGTGGATACATGAACCGGCCGGATCTGACAGCCGAAAAATTCATATCCCATTCAGCCTCACCGGGCGGACGGCTCTATCGCTCCGGCGATCTGGGAAAATGGCGGGCGGATGGAGAGCTGGTGTTTCTGGGCCGGATCGATGATCAGATCAAAGTCCGGGGCTTTCGGATCGAACCCGGTGAAATCGCTTCATGGCTCCGCAGGCATCCCGCAGTGACGGATGCCACGGTCATGAAAGGGGTTCGGGCGGGTGAAACCGATGCGCTGCTGGCTTTTGTTCAGATGGGGAGACATAAGGAAGGGGGCAGGGAACAGGGGGCAGGGGGCAGGGTCGATGCTGACGCCGGGATGTTGCAGTCCTATCTGGCAGAGCGGCTGCCTGGATATATGATACCGGATAGAATCCTTGCCGTGGCGTCGATGCCGCTGACGCCGAGCGGGAAAATCGATCGTCGGGCGCTGCTGGCCGTTGCGGCAGAATCGGAAGACAGAAGGGTGCAGCCGGCAGCGGCGCCGTCCACCGAGCTGGAAAAGACATTGCTGGCGGCCTGGTGTGAGGCACTGGGGAAAAATGATCTGAACGTGGCATCGGATTTTTTTGACTGCGGCGGCAATTCCCTGAAAGCCATCCGGTTGACCACACTTCTTCGGGATCAGTTGATGCAGGAAATTCCCGTCAGAATGATTTTTCTGCATCCCACCGTCCACCGTCTTGCCGCCATGTTGCAGCACCCGGAAGTTTCCGAAAACGAAGGACTGAACAAACCGGAAAATCGTCTTTCCGACGTCACCGATAACTTGCAATCATCCGCTGGTCTGACAGATGAGATAGAAGCCGACAGCCGATTGGATGCTGATTATGCGTCGGGCCCCCAGCCTCTGTCCTGGCCGGCGCCCCGTGCGATTTTTCTGACCGGTGCGACAGGGTTTCTCGGCGCTTTTTTACTGGCAGAGCTTCTGGAAAAGACAGATGCCCAACTGCATTGTCTGGTACGGTGCAACCGCCCTGAAGACGGGCGGATGCGATTGATTGCCCGGCTGAAGTCCGTCCAGCTCTGGCGCCCTGAATACGAAAAACGGATCATTCCGGTTCCCGGAGATCTGGCGGCACCGAGTTTCGGGCTTGATCCTCAGGCGTTTTCCGAGCTGGGACAGTGTCTGGACGTGATCTATCACAATGGCGCACGGGTGGATTTTTTACTGCCCTATTCCCGGCTGCGCGGTGAAAACGTTCTGGGAACCCGAACCATTTTAGATCTGGCAATCATCGGCCCGGCCAAACGCCTGCATTTTGTCTCGACCCTTTCCGTATTCCCCCGGATGAACGAGCCGGACGGGGCATGGATCGATGAAAAAGACCCACCGGCCCATTGCAGGGGTTTGGAATCCGGTTATGACCAGAGCAAATGGGCGGCCGAGAAACTGGTTCTGGCTGCCCGGAACAGAGGGCTGGCGGTGACGATTTTCCGGCCTGGACGCATCACCGGAGACAGCCGGACCGGTCTGAGCGATCCGCAGGGCCTGTTTTCCCGATCTTTGCGCGGATATCTGGAGTTGAAAATGGTGTCGGACCGAAACATGGACGAAGACATGACACCGGTCGATTTTGCCGCCAAGGCGCTGGTGGCGCTGTCTTTAAACCCCGAATCCAGCGGAACGATATTTCATCTCGTCAATCCGCATCCCATGCCGGCCGGCTTGATGCTTGCGTGTTTGCGGCAGGCGGGGTATGATCTGGAAGTGGTTCCGGAGAAGCTGTGGCGTCAGCGGATGGTGGCAGCCCTGAAAATGCAGCCGTCCAACCCGTTGTATCCGTTTCTACCGCTCATCGAGGAACTGCCGGCATTTGTATCCACACCGCGTTTTGGCTGTGACAATACATTGAAAGGGCTGGCCGGAACCGGTATCGTCTGTCCGCCGGCGGATGCGGCGTTATTTCGGAAGTATCTGGGGGATATTCAGCAACCTTTTTTATCCTGTCCATCCATGTGAATAAAATACACCCCGATCCGGGAGATTACTTCAATTGAAATTGAACTATTTTCGATTCATTCGCAGGGAAGCCGGCAACATGACGATCAAGATCAGTGCCTTTGCCATGATGGCCGGTCTGCTTCAGGGCATGATCATGGTCATCATCAATGGCGCGGCGGAGAAATTTCCCGAAAAAGGTCTGAATTTACGTTACCTGATAATGTTTGTCATCTGCATCAGCGGCTTTATTCTGGCCAAACGATATTCCCTGGCCATGACAGCCAACCTGATTCAGCACATCGTCTTCAGCATTCGCCTGCGGTTTCTGGATAAAATTCGTAAAACCGGACTCCTGGCCTTTGAAGGACTGGGTAAATCCCAGATTTATACGGTGCTGGCGGAAAATACGGAAACCATTTTCGATGCATCGCGTTTGATTTCCAATGCCGGTTCATCGGCGGTCATGCTGATTTTTTCTTTTTTATATATCGGACATCTGTCGCTGACAGCTTTTTTTCTCTCTATCGTAATCATTTGCGGGGGGGTGTCCATATATCTCTTCAATCAAACCGCCACGGGAAAAGATCTGACCGAGTGCCTGAAAAAAGAAAATGAATTTTTCGACAGTGTCAATCATCTCCTCGATGGATTCAAAGAGATCAAGATGAATACGGCAAAAAGCCAGGATCTGTATGAAGGCCGCATTCAACAGATTTCCACGGAAGCACGGGATATCAATATCCGGACTGAATTCCGGTTTATCGACAATTACATCTTCGCCCAGGCATTTTTTTACATCCTGCTGGCCACCATCATATTTCTGCTCCCGCAGATCACGGATCTGGCTTATGGGATCATCATCAACATTACCGCCGTGGTCTTGTTCATGGTCGGGCCTCTGGGAAACATCGTGGAGGCATTGCCCCTGGTTGCTCGGGCGGATGTGGCCATTATCAATATCGAAACACTGGAAAAAAACCTGGATGCGGCCATTGACGCCCACGCCACCGACACGGTGGATCGCCCTCGGCCTCGAACTGGTTTGGATGCCATTCAACTGGAAAATATCGCATTTTCGTATATGGATCCGGACCGGAATCAAATTTTTTCGCTGGGCCCGATCGATCTCGACCTTCACGCCGGTGAAGTGCTGTTCATTGTCGGCGGTAACGGCAGCGGCAAATCGACACTGCTGAAAATTCTGGCAGGTTTGTATTATCCCCATTCCGGCAGAATGCTGCTGAATGGCCGGGTGTTGGAGGCAACGCATTATGTTGGCTACCGCAACCTTTTTTCCATCATTTTCACCGATTTTCATCTCTTCGATCGGCTCTATGGCCTCGAAAAAATCGATCCGCAGAAAGTGTGGGAGCTGCTCGATATCATGGAATTGTCCGAGAAAACCGGTTTTTCCGAGGACCGATTCACGAATATCAAATTGTCCACTGGTCAGCGGAAACGGTTGGCGTTGATCGCTTCCTATCTGGAAGACAAACCCATTTTTCTATTTGACGAAGTGGCTGCCGATCAGGATCCGAAGTTTCGAAAGTATTTTTACGAAGTCATGCTTCAGGAGCTGAAACAGCGCGGAAAAACCGTGATTGCCGTCACCCACGACGACCGCTTTTTCCATGCAGCGGATCGGATACTGAAAATGGAATACGGCCGAATCGTCAGTTTAGAAGACAGGGCACAGGGTGCAGATGACAGGCAACAACCTCCCACCCCTTGAACCCTGTACCCTGTAACCTGTACCCTGCCCCCTTTTTTAGGTGATATGATATGAAACGCATATTCGAAGTTGTCCGGCAATGGACAATCCATCATGTGAAGCGCATCAATGAATCCACCGTGAACTGGATGAAGCGGAACCTGCCCTATCTGCTGGTGGCGGCATTCTTCATTCTGTTCCTGGCGGCTTATCTGTTCAACAGTATCGTGGTTTCCATCATGCCGGGTGAAGCCGCCGTGCTGTACCGCCGTTTTTTCGGTGGTACCGACCTGACCCATGTCTACGGTGAAGGCGTCCATCTGATCTGGCCATGGGACATCATGTATCGTTACAATATCCGGGTTCAACAGGTACCCCATGAAAGCGAGGTTCTCACCAAAGACGGGCTCAAAGTCACCATCGAGACAGCCATCATCTGCTATCCCGATTACGGGCTGCTGGGCATGCTTCATCAGCATGTGGGTCCGGATTACATCAATGCCATCGTCATTCCGGAAATTGAAGCCATCATCCGGACCAATCTTGGCAAAATGAGCGCTGAAGAAATCTATATGGCCGCAACACCCATCCTGGAATCCACTGTCAACAAGGCTGTTGAAAAAATTTCCGAGAGATTTGTGCGGATCGATGACGTTCTCATTAAAAAAATCATTTTACCGGAATTCGTCAAACAAGCTATTGAAAATAAAATGCAGGAAAAACACCTGGCCCTGGCCTATGAATTCAAGCTGCAGCGGGAACGGCAGGAAGCCGAAAGAAAGCGCGTTGAAGCCTTGGGAATTAAAACCTACAATGATCTGATCAATACGTCTCTGACATCGGAAATGCTCAAATGGAAGGGAATCATCGCCACCGAAAGCATCGCCCAGTCTCCCAATGCCAAAGTCGTGATCATTGGAAACGGCGAAAACGGTTTGCCCGTCATTCTGGGATCGGATAAATAGGAGGCTTGGGGATAGATCATGCGCATATGGATCCGGTTCGTGGCGGTACTGATTATCATCGTGGGGATATCCGGATGTAAGGACAGTGATGTCAAACAGTTCGAAACAAACCTGGCAAACACCAATTCGGAACCTATCGTCATCGGCATCCTCACTTCCGTACTCAACAACGATTCCCTGCTTCGGGGTGTCAAGCTGGCCGTCAAAGAAATCAACACAAAAACGGCTTTCAAGAAACAGCCGCTGCAAATCGAAGGCTTCATGCTGCCTGAATCTGAAAGCAATGAAATGGATATTATCAGGAAAATGGTCGGAAACGATCGCCTTCTGGCTGTCATCAATGGCCTGAATACCAAACATACGGCCCTGGCAGACAGAATTTTGCTGATTCACAAAAAGATTCATATTGTCATTGCAA
>CAYQKZ010000015.1:0-27051 GCA_964418135.1 uncultured Desulfobacterales bacterium | reverse complement strand
ACCCCGTTGACGGCATGGGAGCCGACAATGGCCAGATGGGCCATGCGGATATGTTTTTCGGGCCCTTCCTCGACGATGGACATGCGATTCATGATTTCTTCGTTTCCGAGATACCGGACCGACACGTCCCGCAAGAACCGGCGGTTGATTTCGTAGATGATCAGAAGGTGCCGGGGCAGCAGCGTTTCAAACAGCCGGACCGGCCATTTTTCCAGGGCTTCTGCAAGCAGCGTATGGTTGGTATAAGCACAGGTTCGGTTCGTGATATCCCACGCCTTTTCCCAGGAAAGCCCGTGGACGTCCATCAGAATTCGCATCAGCTCGGCAATGGCCAGCGACGGGTGGGTGTCGTTCATCTGGATGGCGACTTTGTCGGGGAATTCGTCAAATGACGTGTGGGTGACCAGATACCTGCGCACGATGTCTTGAATGGAGCAGGACACGAAAAAATACTGCTGTTTCAGGCGCAGCTCCCGGCCTTCGTACATTTGGTCGTTGGGATACAGGACTTTGGAAATGTTTTCCGAGATGTTTTTTTCCTCGACTGCTTTCAGGTAATCGCCGCCCTGAAAATATTTCAGATCGAATTCCTTGGATGCCCGGGCCGACCACAGCCTGAGCGTGTTCACCGTTTCGTTGCCGTATCCGTCGATGGGCGTATCGTAGGCAATACCGATGACGTCACTTGTATCCGTCCATTCGGTTTTGAGGGTTCCATCCGGCAGCGTGATCTGTTTGACCTTTCCGTAAAAATGAACCGTCAGGGTGTATTCGGGACGCGGAATTTCCCATGGATTTCCGTATTTCAGCCAGATTTCCGGAAGCTCTACCTGACCCAGATCCCGGATGGCCTGATCGAAAATGCCGAATTCATAGCGGATGCCGTATCCGTAGGTCGGAATTTCGAGAGTGGCCATGGATTCCATGAAGCAGGCGGCCAGCCGACCCAGGCCGCCGTTTCCCAGCCCCATATCCGGTTCGTTTGCCGACAGTTCTTCGATATCGATATGAAGCCCTTCCATGGCTTTCTGTGCTTCCGGGTAGATTCCCAAACTGATCAGGTTGCTGATCAGCAGTCTGCCCATCAGAAATTCGGCCGACAGATAATAGACTCGCTTGGCATCGTGCTGATAATAGCATTGCTGGGTATGAATCCAGCGTTCCACCAGCCGATCCCGGGTGGCAAGGGCCAAGGAAAAATACAGGTCCCGGCTGGTAGCTGTGTACTGATCTTTGGAAAGCGAATATTCAAGATGATTGGCAAAAGACATCTGAATGCTGTCCGCATTCATCCCTTTGTGAAACGTTCCCCAGTTTTGAAACAGACTGCATTTTTGCATGATAGAACTCCTCTCCGGATCATCTGTATCAAAAGATGGGCCGGGATGCACGCCTTTTTTTTGAGATTTGGACTGGAATCGATATGGATCGAGAAAATATTGAGATAATCTTCTACATACGATAATATCAATGCATGAAGACATCCATTCAAATCAATCTGTTTGCTTCTCTTAAGCAGTATTTGCCGCATAACTGTGATGATTTTTCGATCGACCCGGGGCTGACGGTCCGAGATCTGGCCCTAAATATAGGTATCCCTCTGGAATACGCCCGGCTGATATTTGTCAACGGCATCAAACGCGATCTTTCCACGCCCCTTTCAGGCGGTGAGCGGGTGGCCATTTTTCCGCCTGTCGGTGGGGGATGAAAGAATGGGTATGCTGCCGGATGACAACCTTCCCAACCGCTACGTCCGCAACCGGGGGACGTTGTCTTTCCACGATCAGAAGATGCTGGGGGATTCCCACGTCTGTATCGTGGGACTGGGTGGTCTCGGCGGTGCGGTCGTCGAAATTCTGGTGCGACTGGGCATCGGCTGTCTGACGCTGATCGACGGCGATATTTTTGAAGAAAGCAATTTAAACCGACAGATTCTCAGCACACCGACAAATCTGGGCACATCCAAGGCAGAAGCTGCTGCAAAGCGGGTTCGGCTGATCAATCCTATGGTTCTCACCCGCATTCACCCCGTGTTTCTGAAACCCGCCAACGCTGCATCCCTGATCGATGGCGCCGATATCGTGGCAGACTGTCTGGACAACCTCAAAACCCGTTTTACTCTGGAAAAGGCCGCCAAAGCAGCCGGCATTCCCCTGGTGTCTGCGGCCATTGCCGGGTCGTATGGGCAGGTGACCACTATTTTTCCGGAAGATACGGGCCTTGAACTGATCTACGGACCGGAAACCACGATTCCAGATCAAGGCGCTGAAGCATATCTCGGCACTCTTCCCTATACCGCTCTGGCCCTGGCCGCACTGGAATGTTCAGAAATCACCAAAATTATTTTAAAGCGGGGAAATCTGCTGAGAAATAAACTTCTTGTCATGGATTTTATAGACAATGCCTTGGATGTATTATCCCTCTGATTAACCCACGATCAAATAATGATATCATCCCGCGGTCTGTTCCGAAAATAATGGGTATACCCATACCTACTCATTGATCAAAAAATTCCCCCTTACATTACATATTCAGAGATGTCATAAACGCATCAACAGTAAATTCAATTCGTCATTCCGACTGCATCAGCTAAATCAACGGAGATAGACGGTTTTGTTATCATTCATTTAATAATTCCTATCAGGCGATGATCTGTTCCGACAAAAAGGAACTGTTTTCGAAAGGAGGAGAAAATGGTGACAGATAAAAAAGGTCAGGAACGGCGCCGACATGAACGGTATTCAACGAATGATCATATTTTTGTAACTTTCAGACCCCATTTTGACCGAATCGGGTCGATTTCGGATATCAGCAAGGGGGGGGTGTCTCTCGAATATTCCGTCATTCAGGATTACGCTGCATTGAATGACAAACTGTGGGTGGATATTTTTTGTTCATCGAAAAAGCTGGAACTGTCTAACGTACCTTGCCGGCTGATATACGATGAGCGGATCGAAAGCGATAAAGGCTATATTAAAACAATAGAAACCCGGCGTTGCGGGTTGGAGTTTGCGGAATTGACACCGTATCAGTCCGCTAGGCTAGAATCAGAACTAAGTCAGTGCAGGCCAATGTAAGGTTTCTAAGATAATGTTTAATAACGATTAAGGCTACAGATGTTTCAAACAGTAACAAAAAGGAGGCACATTATGAAAAAAATAATAGCAATACTTTTTATTTCGGCATTGTGTTTAGTGCTTGCTGGTATGGCGAGCGCTGGTCCTATCAAAGGAGATGTGTTCACAAATCAAACTTATGACGGCAATGACAATGGGAGTGTGGATACCATTGATGGTAATAGTGTTGACTATCTTGGAGGTACCGGTACCGGAAAAGGGAACTTAACATACGATAGTGAAACAAAAGGAACATGGGAATATACGGGTCCGGGTACTTTGCAATACATTGCCATTAAGGCTGGTAATTATACCATCTATCTTTCTGTAACCGGCAATTCTGGAACATGGGATACAAGTATATTAGGAGTTTTCAATCCTAAAGGAATACCACCGGGATTATCGCACATCAGTTTTTATGGAATTGAAACATCAAATGTTCCAGCACCTGCTGCGGTGTGGCTGCTCGGAACCGGTCTCGTAGGGCTCTTCGGGATAAGGCGAAAAATGAGAAAATAAACTCATGGCCTGCGTGATAAGTTGGAAAAAACAGGGAACTTTCAAAGCTCCCTGTTTTTTTTTCCAGATTCCAAATTATAAAACATCTTGATCTGGGATATTATTTCATGTGAGTTGACTTAGGTATCCAGAGAAAGATTCGCATTTAAGTCGAAAAATCGAAGCTTTTGGGAAAACAAAGGCAAAACTACTGCCAAAAAAAAGGCCGTGTCTAATAAGGCACAGCCTTTTATTTTTAGAGAGATAGAAAAATCAGATTAGGAAATTCTGTATATTCTGGTAGCTGTTGAAGTCGGCATCCACGAAGGTTGCGCCGATGTGATATTCATCCGGAGTATCTGAAATATTCTGAGGTCTGCATCGGACTGAGACAGACCGATGCAGATCGGGCAAGGTAAAAATTACGTTGTACTCGGAAGGATTCTCACTATGGAAAGAGGGCTGATTTGTTTTTTTAGGGATAACGAACCGAATTCCTCCAAGTGAAATATTCAGTACTGTGCCGGAATCATATCCTATGTCTTGAAGCTGTGAATCACAAATCAGAGCAGGAAGATCAACGGATTTACGGTTGTAGCGGCGACGCTCTGTTGCGATTGGTCTTGAAGTATGACTGTTTTTACCCTGCTGATGTTGATATATAATAGACTCAATGACGTATGAAAGACTTTGACGGGTCTGTAGAGCAATTGTATCAAGATAACTGCGAACATCAAATCTGGTGCGAAAGCAAATCGTGATATCTTTTCTGATTTTATTAGATGTACGAATACTTGAGCTGTTTTTTTCAGGCTTTAGTATTATGTTTCCTGCATCAGTACTGATGGAATCGATTTTAATGATTTTTTGAGTGCCCATAATCCCCTTTATTATAAATTCGGTGGAGTGAATCAACAAAAACAAGCCTTACACATACGACATGTATGGCAATCAGTTATTTTGAAGTGACATATTAATATATTGCAATGCTTTTTTGTTTGTTATACATAAGCCATACTCCTTGTCAAGCTTTTTTATTGGGCCTGCCAGAGTAAAAGCTTTTTGTTCAACAACTTTTTGATATCGTCCATATCTGTCAGGTATACTGGAGCATCAGGCTGATCGGATGGCGTATTGATATGTCGTTTACAGACACATATTTAAATGATTGACATCCCCTTTCCGATGGTAATATAAAAATCAGCCGATTGGGAACTGAACGTTCGAAAAAGTTCAAACATCGTGATGCCTGGCAACAAACGCACCTTTCGAACGCATTATAGTGAGTGCTGCGTATATCTCTTTTCTTGCATTTGTTTAGCAATCTTTGCTCGTTTTATTTGGCTTTTAACGAACCCATCAAAATTGAAATAAACTGCTTCGGAACTTTTTCCCCGTTGATATAGGTCGTTGCAAAAGAAATATGTCTTCCAGTAGATTGCAGCAACCGCTTTGTCAGATTTTTTTATTGTTTATGTAATTGAGAGGGCGGAGCTATATCGACACAGTTCCAATCCCTCTGAAACATTTCCGATGTTCATTTTTGACCGCGTTGGACGAAATCACGATTATTTGAATGTACCACGGGAGGCTCCGTGACGGAGAATAAAATTGTCCACCAGACGATAGATACCAGAAGTACTTTCATGCAGCCATTGAACCAAAATTCGATCTTGAGTGCGGGTTTAATGACAAATAAAACGCATTGCATTCTCTTTTTGTTGGTCGGATGTTTGATCCTGTTGTACTATGCGCCCTGTTATCTGACATATTCCGATATGCCGGAAAAATCGGACGCCGCTGTTTTGTTTGTCGGACCGGATTCAAAAAAACGCTATACGGAACTTCAATTGCTTTTGACCGAAGGATATGCAGATTACCAGATAATTCCAGCTTACAGAAATATTCGAAAGGCCTCGATGTTACCGACCGCTCCCGTAACTCAGGCAGCAATATCTCAACAAGAAAAATCCATCGCCAAGATCAAAAGATATTTTGAAAATACCCATGTCGAAGCACTTGAAGCCAAAAAGATGATGGAAGCGCATGGTTTCAAAACCGCTGTTTTTGTCAGCTCTCCCTACCACATGAGGAGAATCAAGATCATCTCGGAGAAAATATTCGATCCATCATTCCATATTGTTTTTGTTCCGGCACGACTGGAAACGGCTCATCAGAACTGGCTTCACCTGACAAAATCAGATTTGAACTTCATTATTAGAGAATATGTTAAAATACTATGGTTTTTATTGTATTCCCCTTTTGTCGGATAGGGGTTACCGCTGAAGTACAAAAAAACGATTTTCAAACAACAATGACCTGTGGAGATATCAACATGCCTCAAAAAGCCCTTCTTGTCGCTGTCAACAAATATAAACTTCCCGGTTCTAACCTGCAAGGTTGTGTTAATGACGCCACCAATATTCGAGATGTTATGCTGAAGTATTACGGTTTTGCCGTAAAAGACATTCGGGTGTTGGTGGATGACCGCGCTACAAAAAAAGCCATTCTTGATCGATTGACATGGCTGGTGAAAGATGCCAGATCCGGCGATCGGCTCCTCTTTCATTTTTCCGGTCATGGATCTCAGATCCGTGATCGGGACGGCGATGAATAGATTGGATTCATGCTGTTTTGGGGCCAGGTTTTTTCAATAATTTAATTACACGTCATAAAGATACAACATATTAAAATTCAAAGATCTCGAAAGGAGTTCGATATGAATTTACCTTATTTTTGTATCAAGAAAATATCATTAGTTCTAAACAACTTTATTTTATTTATCGTATTAGTTATTTCAACAACAGTATCTGTATTTGGTGCGGATCCTTTAGCCTATTGGGCTTTTGAGAGTAATTATACGGGCTGGCTAAAAGCTTCCACCACAAACTTACAACTGTCAGATTTTGAAGCCCGAAAAGTCTTAAATGTTAATGGAACTACTACCGGTGGTACAGTCGTATCATCTCCGTGGCCTGGTTCGATAGTTACACCCAATTCGTTTATTGAAGTATCCGGACTATTTAATATCTCATCATGCAATAGCAATACCTATATAAAGGTTTCTTTTCTCGACGCGAACAAGGCAGGTGTATCGTATGTAATTTCCAATTCATATGATTCAATCAGGTCAGGTACATGGCAAAAACTCATGGCAACGGTGCAGGTGCCTGCAAATGCCTATACCGTAAATTTGACAATTATTCAGGCAGCAGCCACAAGTGTTAACGTTTATATTGATGATGTCACGATTTCATATACCGATAAAATCAAGCCATTGGGACCATATACAGACACACCCGTTCCGACAGCTCTTCAATCATTTTCAGGTGTCCATCCACGATTATTTGTTACATCTGCGATTATTACGGACTTGAAATCAAAAATTCAAACAGACCCATACTCGGCGCTGTGGTTAAAATGCAAAACGAAAGTTGACGCCATACCGGCACCAAGTTCAGTGTTTCCTTCTTGCAGTTCAGCTAGTTCACAGAGAACTTATGGCTACAATCTTCCTAAGCTTGCCTTTGCTTGGCTGGTGACAGGTAATTCAAATTATCTTAATTCAGCGACAACTATTGCAACCGCAATGGCAAATGCATCTTCCTGGGGGGATTGTAGCGCCCTAAACAAGGACCACGTAACTGGGGTTGTTCTTTTGGGGTTATCTCTTTATTATGACTGGTGCTACGATGTTATAAGCACGGAACTGAAAACAAGTATTTTGAATAAGATAAAGTCAGTATCATCTATTATGGCGGAAAGTCTTATAAGCGGATCATATGCGGATCCATGGTGGAAAAATGCATATTTGTGTAATCAAATGCCTGTGGCAATTGTTGGATTGTCTGCAGCAGGACTGGCTACATTCGATGAGCTGAATGACAGTTCAGCTTGGATTCAATTAACAGTAGACAAAATTGAGAATCTTTTGAATGTTAGAGCAAATGATGGTACGTTTGTAGAAGGTGTTGGATATTGGGGTTACGACGTGGAAAGTCTCCTGAAAAGCCTTCACTTATTTCGCCAACCTTTAGGACGATCTTATTATGAAAACCAGTGGGTACAACATACTGGAATGTTTCGGTTGTACATGGGGCTTCCCAGGAACTTGTGGACACGCTCGCTTCAAGTTGTTGATTTTGATGATTCACTTATGGCTAACTGGTATGGTCCGGATACGATACTCAGATGTCTTGCCAAGGAATATCAGAATCCCTATTTACAATGGCTTGCCAATGAAGTAGACAAAAATAACTATACTGATGATATATCTGAGTGGCTTAATCTATTATGGATAGACCCGGCGTTAAGTTCCGAGAATCCAAGCGCGCTTCCTACTTTACGACATTTTGAGGATCTTGGTGTCGTATCGGCTCGATCAGATTGGAGTGGAAATGAAGCATTATTGGTATACACCGCTGGACCGCTGACTGGACATAAATCATTAGGTATTCCCACTCCGGGGAATCTGTTCACAGAACATATGCATCCGGATAATGGCCATTTTGTATTATTTGGAAAGGGAGATCAATTATTGCGAGATGATAGCTATTGGGATGACACAGGGTTAGAGAATCCCAAAGCGGCAAAAAATCATAATACGCTCATAATTGACGGAGGTGACCAGTTACATGCAAGTTCGATATTTTCCAACAAGGCAAAACCTTCAATATCTGGTACATATTCCGATGAATTATATCATCTTATCAAAAGTGATTTGACTCAAGCATACATTTCTACTTTAGGGCTGACAAAATTCAAACGAACAGTTATTTTTGTCAAGCCGGATTTTATAATTGTAGTAGATGATATAGCGCTCAGTGCATCTCACAATCTGGATTTGATGTTCCATACGAAAACACTTGCCACTGAACAAGATGGAAGTTTTATTGCAACAGGACAAAACTCATATTTTAGACTTGAAGATTTTCCTAAAACTGGCGTTACAAGATACAGCGGGAACATGCTTTATTCCAACGGGCGATTAACCATGCCTACAGTCAAATATAGTAAAACATCAAGTAGCTGGAGAAATGCAACGGTATTGTCGTGGTCTGGAAAGGATGTTCCGCCGCCAAGAGTTACAATGACGGAGATGGGGAGTGAATGGATATTTAAAACATCCATCAGGACGATTACTTTTAACTGGGATACAGAAGATGTAAGTGTATCTGCTGGAAGCTCTCTTTTGCCTCCAATAAATCTCAGGGCAAACTAATTCTGGCTGTTGATGAATGCAAAAAAAACTTGAACATCGAGGAATAGGATATCGAAAAGAGTTATGAATAAGAAGGTCACTATTCTGCAAGATCGACTAGTGCATTACCGCGTGGGGCTTTTCGAACGGCTAAGGAAACTTGCGGCTGAAAGGGGTATCGATCTTTTTTTGGTTCACGGTCAAACCTCGCCTTTGAACAAGAAAAGAGATGAAGAAGGGATTCTTGACTGGGCAGTACAAGTAAAGAACTGCTGGTGGGTCGTACGTGGTCATGATTTGCTTTGGCAGCCTTTTCCCCGCCATTTGGAGAATTCGGATCTCGTTATAATGCTTCAGCATAACCGCATTCTTTCCAATTATCGCATTGTTTTCGGTAGACAACGCTGTCGATCCAAGGTCGCCTTTTGGGGGCACGGCAAGAACTTTCAGAGCAAGCATCCGTATGGCGTACAGGAGTGCATCAAGCGACGTTTGATCAGGGCTGTGGATTGGTGGTTCACATACACCCAATTGAGCGTTGAGGTGCTTGAAAAGGCCGGTTTCGATCCTTCTCGTATCACATGTCTTGATAACGCCATAGACACGAAAATTTTCAGATCGGAGATTGGTTCGATAACGACTGCCGAGGTTGAAAGACTCCGGGATCAATATGCACTGGAGGCAGACGGTTTTATTGGACTGTTTTGCGGATCTCTCTATGTGGATAAAAGACCGGAAATCATGCTTGAAGCTGCAAGGATTATCAAACGGCAGATCCCTGAATTTCATTTGTTCGTTATTGGTGATGGCCCCAGTGCGTGGATGATCGAGAAAGCGGCCGCCACATATAATTGGTTACACTATGTTGGTCCCAAAAAAGGACGAGATAAAGCGGCATTCTTTCGTTTGGCCGACGTTGTGATAAATCCGGGGGCGGTTGGTCTGCATGTTCTGGATGCATTTACCGCCGGACTGCCCATGGTCACGATGGCCGATTCCTCACACGGACCGGAGATCAGTTATCTGCGAGATGGGTATAACGGGTATATGACCGGAAACAGTTCCGACGATTATGCCAAAGCTGTCATTAAATTATACCTCGATAAAAATGGTTACCGGATGATATGCGAACATGCACTGCTGGATTCTGAAAAATACACGGTAGAGCAAATGGCGTTGAACTTCATCAATGGTATCGAACGGTGCTTACACTCAGGCAATTGCAAGCAGTTGTTTGATTGCAAGTAGATGTTTCAAAATAGCGAGAGAAAAATGCGTTCATACTTACTTGCCGCCGTAAGGTATCTGCGGATGAAAAAAACCTTGGCTGCAGCATATATAACTCACGGAGAGAATATATTCATTGGGCGCAGCGTCAGACTGTATGCACCCCACCATATTCGGCTCGGAAACAATATCAGGATTCAAAGCATGGTGCATATTGAAGCCAATTGCACCATAGGCGACTACACTGCTCTTGCAAGTCGTGTCGCATTGATCGGTCGTTTGGATCATGACTTCAGAGTACCTGGAGTTCCGCTTAATTTTGCGCCTTGGGTGGGCAGCGCAAAATTAAAGGGAACATCTATCCAGGAAAGTGAGGAAGTGACAATCGATGAAGACGTATGGGTCGGTCATCAAAGCATCGTTTTGACTGGTGCGAGGATTCGCCGCGGTACGATTGTCGCTGCCGGATCGGTGGTTGTCAAGGACACGGAACCATATTCCATTGTTGCCGGTGTACCGGCGAGAAAAGTGGGCGAACGCTTCACGGCAGATCAGATTGCCATCCATGAGCGCAGCATTGAAACCGGCACGTTTAGACTCTCTTTGAGAGGATATGACTACGATATCTGCCAACCCGGCATCTCTTTCGTTTAGAAACCGAACAGCTCTGCCGTATCCATTATATAGCCGATGAAGTCTCAACTAAAATCACTCATCATACAAATTATACCAAGTGTTGATGCAATTCCTTATATCCTTTTTGCTTTGATTCCGATAATTTTCATTTATTTTCTCATCAGTTCCAGAAAATTTGTTGTCAGTATGGTAGCAATGACGATCGTGATGCAGCATATGACCCCGATATCCTACTATCAATTTGCTGGAGTCAAAGGGTTGCAGCCGGTATATCTCTGGTGGATTGCGACGTTTGCCGCTGTTATTTTTTCTCGAAATCTATCAAGGCAGCGATTTGAATTCAGAAGATATTTTGCATTGCCGCTGTTGTTCTTTTTCATTATCCAGGCAATGGCGTGGAGTCAAACATTTTTGTCTTCACAACACCCCTTTTACATGGCAGGACTAGATCGATCGTTACTATTTCTTGGCTACTTTCTCAACCCGCTGCAGATTCTTCTTACTGGCTGGATGATCATGCTCGTAACTGAGGAAAAAGAGGGAATGATTGTTATTCAGAAGTCATTGATGATTTCAGCGATCATATTTGGCGGATTGATAACCGTCATCTATTTGAAAACGGGATCCCTGTCAGGCAGCAGCGAGAAATTGTTTGAGGGTCGGTTTTCGATCAACAACATTATGGGCGAAGAGAATAACGGAATCGCCGCTATAAGTGTGTTTCTTTTCATTGCCTGCGTTACCATGAAAGCGCATGGAAGCAGGATGTTAAACATAATTTCCATTGGCGCGATTTTATCGGGTATTTTGTTTACATTGTCGCGCATGGCCTGGATAAATGCCGCGTTTATAACTATTCTCCTGCTTCCAAGGGTGAGATGGTTATCCCGCATCGTCATCGTTCTGTTCATCGGTGGGCTCTATCTGTACTCTCACACGATGATTGTCAATCGGTTGTATTATGGAATCGAAAAAGAGCATTCATCAACGGAAGCACGTATCGATAATATTTCAGCAAATCGGATAACGATTTGGGCTGCGGTGTGGGATAAAATTCAAGAAAGCCCGGTTTTCGGTTCGGGGATACAAACCCCGGTCAAGCTGATTGGGGGGGAGTGGGTAAACCATCCACACAATGCTTACCTGCGCACGCTGCTGGATATGGGTATAATCGGACTGCTGGCAGTGTTCATTGCCTATGGATATCTGATCCGTGTTTCTTTCAATAAGAGTGGATTGCTCCTTTTTTCAATTATTTCTCTCTTTGTTATGGGCTTTGTCTGTCTGGAGTATCATCCGCACAAACAGAATTACTTGATATGGATTTTTTATGCGATGACCTTGAACGAGAAGCGAAATGAAAGGCATCCACGGGGGCGAACAGCAGACTCTCCGTCGATTCAGGAAGCCCATCTTCATGGTATGCTGCAGTCTCCACGAGGCGTGTAGCCATTGTGCAATGTGATTTTTTCCGGATGAGAAAGTTTGTTGGGTCAGAATGCTGACAATAAACGGTCGGTTTTTACCTGTTATCGGATAATATTTACAAAAGGAGTCGGATCATGTTCAAGAAACAGGTGAAATGTGTGATTTGGGATCTGGACGAAACTATATGGGATGGATCACTCGCAGAACTTGACAATATTGTCGCACGTTCAGAGGCAATCGAACTTATAAAGCGACTCGATGAAAAAGGGATTGTCAACGCGATCTGCTCCAAGAATTCGTATGATGAAGCACGCAAGAAACTTGAAGAACTTGGGGTATGGAACTACTTTGTCTTTTCTGTAATAGATTTTGTACCGAAAGGACAGAGCGTAAAAAACATTATTTCAAACATGCAATTACGTGCGGATAATGTATTGTTTGTCGATGACAATATCGGGAACAGACAGGAGGTACAATTTTACTGTGAGAATATCATGGTGGGAGATCCCACGGAACACTTTTTTTGGGATGAATTGCGGCAGGTAGTCGAAAAAACCAGTGGGTCCTCCAGGCTGGCTCAATATAAAATAATGGAGCAGAAACACACGGCAAAGCAGCAGTATGTAGATAACAGAAGTTTTCTGGAAGACAGTCAGATAACGATGTGTGTGTTGCGCAATCCGGCGGATATGACTTTTAAAGAACGCATATTCGATCTGGCCAACAGGTCGAATCAATTGAATTTCACAAAGAGTAAATTTGGCGCAATCGCGGAGCTGGAAACATATCTGGGTGATGAGAATAGTGTCAACATACATCATGGAGCCATTTTTGTTTACGATAAATATGGCGATTATGGACTTGTCGGTTTTTATGCGTTCGATGAACGAAAGGAAAAAAGAACTCTCGATCATTTTTTCTTTTCTTGCCGAATCCTGAACATGGGAATCGAGCATGCATTGTATTCGTTGCTTCTCACTGAATGCGGCATCAAAAAATATGCTCCTCTGGAACCGGCCACAGGTGGCGGGATATCCTACGTCCGCGTAATTCGGGATATTGACGATAGGCTTCGCCACATTATCGAAAAAGACTCGGAAACACCTGCCGTGTGGAAAACATCTGTAATTGCAGGCTGCACATCCGGAATCATAGATCATTATCTGGTGAGTGGGATGAGGCCCGTCCGTTTTGATTTGTCCGTACTTCCAACAGGGAAAACGGTTCAAAGTGTCGATAACATCATTTACTCGGTTTACTCCGATTATGTCGATGCTCCGTGGGAGCCCAGCGGCGGTTTTTCATACGACAAATTCCGTAAAAATTTCGCTCAGTTTCTCAAGAATCACCAGGAGAAAAATATATACTTGCTATTGGCGTCCGAAAAACAAATGTCCTATCTGAGACATCATTCATCTTCGATCATTCAAAAGCTCAAGCGATTTCGTACGGCCGTGACAGAGGGAAAAACCAATCATAGATTTCTGAATTGCAACAAAATTGTGCGGGAAACGGCAAGGGGATGTGGCAATGTGTCGCTGATAGAAACCGGTGAATTCGTTCACCAGGATACGGAAGAACACAACCCGACTCACTTTGATCGGATCGTCATCAATAGAATCTGTGAACATATCGGACAACTCGATCACCGGCCCGCTCATGTCCATTCACACTAAATGGAAAATCGACGAAGGGTTCTTTAAAGATACCCTGACACTGCTGGCTGGTACCGGTGGATCGCAATTACTGTCAGTGTTGATGGTTCCAGTCATCACACGATTGTTTTCAGTTGAAAACTTCGGCGTCATGACAACTTTCTCGACAGTTACCCTGACGATTGCCGTTTTTGCCTGTGCAGGATATGATCAGGCCATTAATTTGCCAAAGGACGACAAGCAAGCCTGGAACCTTTTTTGTTTATGTATCTATTTCAATATCGCTTTTTATCTAATTCTGCATATTCTGACATTTTCATTCAACGATTGGATTACTCACTGGATATTTAAAACTGAAAAGAACTTGTTCGTGTATTTGCTTCCAGTTACAGTCTTCTTCAGAGGCATTTACATGGCCATGATGTTTTGGATGATTCGTTTCAGGAATTTTGCGACTCTATCCGTGGCCGGTTTCATCGGGGTGGCCGGTAATCAAGGAACCAAGTTAATCGGCGGATACTGTGTTGGAGATAGCGTAAGTTTTTTGATTCTTGGAACATTATTTTCAAATATATTTCCGTGCATTTCGTTTGCCGCCAGGATGTATCGCCAAACGCCAAGAGAGATTTTTCGTTTTCCCAGCAAGTTGGGTTTGATCTATGTCGGGTACAAATACCGAAATTTTCCGCTTTATTCGACATGGGTGGAACTGCTGATCAATTTAGGCCGAAGCATCCCTGTTCTACTTTTGGCTTCCGCTTATGATAACACGACGGTTGGATATTTTGGTTTGGCTTATACTATCCTGACACTTCCCATATCACTTTTCAATGTCACTGTCAGACAAGCTTGTCTTCCAAGAATTACCGCTTTGATGAACGAAAGAAAACCCGTTTCGGCATTCTTGCAAAAAATAATTATGGGACTTTCTGCGGTTTCAATCATTCCGTTTACGCTGATTATGATTTATGGTCCAGATTTGGTTTCGTTCATTTTTGGTTCAAATTGGAGAGAAGCCGGCGTTTATGCACGGTTATTGGTACCTTGGTGCTTTACGATGCTGCTTGTTCCGCCCGCTTCAGTCGTGCTGACTGTCACCCAAAACCAGGCTTTTCGTCTAATTTTCTATTCAGCACTGACCGTTTTTCAAATAATCATTTTCATCATCCCCACTTATTTGAAAATGGATATCCATGTACTGCTGACAACGTTATCTCTCGGAAGTTCCGCTTTTTATATCGGCAAGATATTTTTCGGTTACCGGCGTGCACTGAATTACAGAAATTTGTAAAACTCAATGGTGTTCCATTCACCTGATGCTGCGCTTTAATTTTATCTGTATTCAACAATTTGACCCGATAAGCGGAAGTCGATAACTATTCGAAAAAATATCATTACATTGCAGAAAAGAATGTATGAAAAGGAAAAACCCACTTTCTTCCGCTGCTGTACAGAGGGATCGTATGCATTTGCACCGTGATTCTGAAGTTTCCGTTTTAATGATTTCCCTGAATTATCCCAGACCGTCCAACCCGTCCTTTGGTGCGTGGTTTCAGAACCAAATCGGGGCATATACAGCGTACAGCAATATTTTTCTGCTGGTGCCCGTTCATGTCACACCATCTATTTCAATAATGATGCAATCGCCGGGTCTTTCGAGCAAAATAAAATCACTCAAGAACCAACTCATGAATTCATTCCAGCCATTTCCTTCCTTCTGGACTCCAGTTGCCGGAAAATATGTCCGTTTTGCATCCATACCGCCAAAACAACTGTTTCCATATTCTGGTGGCATGGTGTTAGCCTGTCGGCTGTTTTTTTTCATGGCGATGAATAATAGATTCGATGTCATTCATGGTCAAAGTATTTTTCCAGAAGGTCTATCCGCCGTGCTGCTCGGAAAGCTTTTTGACAAACCGTCTGTTGTCACTTCCATTGGTAGTGACATTCATGGAATAGAGAAAGGCTCGATAACGTATCAATCGACGTTGTTTGTATTGAACAATGCAACGTTGATAACGACCGTATCGAAAGACCTCAAACATCGAATCATGGCCATGGGGATCGCTGACAGTAAGATTGTGGTCGTTCCAAATGGGATAGACCCGGATTTTCAGAAAAAAGGCAATGCCATGGATATCCGGCAGCGGATGAATATTCCGGTGCAAGCCAAGGTGTTCGGATTTGTCGGAAGATTGATTCCTGTTAAAGATCCACTGTCGCTGATGGCGGCTTTTGGGCGGCTGATGAAGGCAGCCGGGAATGTTTATCTGGTTTTTGTCGGCGACGGTGAGCTGAAGGGGAAGCTTGTACAGGAGGCAAAAAGACAGGGTATTTCGTCCCACGTCCGATTTTCCGAAGGCATGGTTGCTCCGCAAGAAATACCGAGTTACATGCAATCGTTTGATTATTTGTGTGTATCGAGTACCGGGGAAGGATGGCCCAATGTCATCTTCGAGGCCATGGTATGTGGTAAGCCGGTTATTGGAACGCGTGTCGGCGGCATTCCCGAAGCGATAATCGGCAATGATTATGGGTTGCTCGTTCCCCCTCAGGACCCGGACGCAATGATGGGGGCCATGCAGCAAGCGTTGAATACACATTGGAACAGGAACAAAATCGCATCTTATGCTAAACAAAATTCCTGGAACAAAGTGGGGGAAAAGTACCATAAAATTTACAGTCAATTGTGCAGTGAACGGAACCGAAAATGCTCTATCGGCAAAATAGATTAACTGGATTCATATGGCATCGGAGACAAAATTGGCAGTAGAAGAAAAAAATGATTCTACGACTGTCGAATCTGAGATTCAAACAGTGGAAGTGATGGGAACACCGTTTTCATGCTGTTCGATGGATGATATTCTCGTCAGGATGGGGATGAACATTGTATCTTTCGGCAAGCCGCAAACCATTTCAATCACGAATACCGAGTCTGGATATTATGCTTTGAAGATACCGGAACACCTGAACTACATAAG
This sequence comes from uncultured Desulfobacterales bacterium, assembly GCA_964418135.1. Classification (GTDB taxonomy): domain Bacteria; phylum Desulfobacterota; class Desulfobacteria; order Desulfobacterales; family Desulfatirhabdiaceae; genus RAAP-1. The sequence continues at coordinate 10,310 of CAYQKZ010000015.1, read as the reverse complement.
AAAATCGACGTTCTCGTGCTGTGATGGCGTTGGCGTGGTTCTGGTTGGACGACTGAGAGGGGTGAGTATCCCCCGGCTGTACGGCCCCGAACTGATGCTTCGGGCATGCGAATACGGTGTAAGCCGGGGATGGCGGCACTATTTCTATGGTGGACGAGAGGGCGTGCCGGAGTTGTTGATTCAAAAATTGGTCAAGCGTTTTCCTGGGCTGACTATTGCAGGAAGTTACAGTCCCCCCTTCAGGCCGATGATCCCCGAAGAGGATGCCAATGTCGTGGATATGATCCGGACAGCTCGTCCGGACATCGTATGGGTGGGGCTGGGGCTGTTGAAACAGGAGGAGTGGATTGCTCGGCACTTGCATCGTGTGGCCGCGCCATGGATGATAGGAGTCGGTGCTGCGTTCGACTTCCATGCAGGGACAGCCAGGCGCCCGCCGAAGTGGGTCAGTACGCTTGGTTTCGAATGGCTCTATCGGCTTGTCCGCGAGCCGAGAATGTTCAAACGAAATATCCGCAGCGTCTTGTTTCTCTGGATGGGAGTCAAAGAGGCGTTCGGGTATCGGCTGAAGATGCGGCTTTAGATAAGGGATAAGGCGGACATCGGATGAAGTTGTGGACTGCTTTCGGAGAGAATGCGTTTGATCATCATGCCGGACACTGAGAAGTGCTGGAAAGGATGAGCATCTCTTAACCTACAAGTGAGGAAAACACTGTGGTTAAAATAGGATTTGTTGGTTTCGGGAGAATGGGCATGACGCACTTCTCCATATTGAACACCAATCCATTGGTGAAGATTATGGGGGTATGCGATCAATCGGCAGCGATGATGAAGATTCTCAACAAGTACATCGACGTAAGAACCTATGCCGACCATATGAATATGCTCGATAATTCGGAGCTGGATGGCGTGCTGATTTCGACACCGGCGGACTCTCACGCTTCGCTTGCCCTCGAATGTCTCAAACGGGGGCTGCACGTGTTTGTCGAAAAACCTTTTACGATGACCACTGCGGAAGGACAGGCCATCATGGCGGCGCTTGACGGAAAATCTCTTGTTAACCAGGTGGGTTATGTCAACCGATTTAATGAGGTTTTCAGGGAGGTGAAACTGCTCGTTGACGATGGTGCTGTCGGTGACGTGGTAAATTTCAGCTCGGAAATGTACGGTGCCACTGTTTTGAAAGATTCCAAATCGAGCTGGCGGGGTAAAAGAGAAAAAGGCGGTGGCTGCATGATTGATTTTGCTTCACATTGCATTGATCTTGTCGTTTATTTGTTCGACAAGCCGGACAAGGTTGTGGGAAGCATCATGCAGAGCATTCATTCTTCCGAGGTCGAAGATATGGTAAGCTCATCGTTCATTTATGCGGGTGGGTATAGCGGCAATATATTTTCGAACTGGAGTGATGAGACATTTCGAAAACCTACGAATGTTCTAAAAATATTGGGAACAAAAGGTAAGATTATTGCCGATAAACACGCTTACAAGATTTATTTAAAGGAAAGTGACGCAAAACGTGGCTTTGATCGGGGTTGGAACACTCGCTATATTACCGACTTCGGAAAACCGGTCCGATTTTATCTCCGGGGCAATGAATTTACGAATCAATTAGATTACTTTATCGATTGCATCGAACAAAAACAATACGACAATATTTCAAGTTTCTCGGAAGCGCTGAAGACGGATATCATTATGGAAGAGATTGTGCAGGACGCCGTACGATCTATGTCATCGGACAGACCAACGTCCGGAGATGCGATTATCCATAAAAAACCGCAGGAGAGAACTGCCTTCTGGAAATGGATCATGAAGTGGAAGGAGATTATTAATGCTTGATCGTATTATTTTTGGGGATAATCAATTTTTTGGGATCAACCACATGTCTGAAGATAAGGCCCAGGAACTATCAGAAAGGTTCAAGGATTTACAGGCCATTATCGATGTTATAAACATTGCCTACGACTGTGGCATCAGAGCCTTTATGTTGAATACCCATGAAAAAACCAAGGAAATCTGTGATCATTTCCGAAAAAACCCAGACTGTTATGCTGGTTTGACGCTGTATCCATCCATGCCCTATGCCCATAAATATGCCAATGCCGTAGCGGAGAAGGGAATCTTCGGCGCTATCAGCGAATATATCCTTGCCGACAGCAGTGCAGGCGATATTGTGGGGATGGTGGTTAAGGGGGGGATGTCTTTGTTTGAACAAGACATGCTGAAAGTGATGCAGCTTCTTGTCGATATGGAAATGAAAATCTTTGTTGGGCTTAATGTCAAAGTGGTCTTCCTGCAAAATATCGTGACAGACCTGCTGCTGGGCCTAAAGGCAAAAGAGGCATTTATCGGCTTTTCTTCATATCTGAATGAAAAATACAAGGTGGAAGCCGGCTTCAATACGATGAACATGCCCATGCTGGTAGATTTTCTTCACACATGCGGAATTGAAAATCCGATTGTCTGTTCTTCGATCAACAAGGCTGGCTACTTTATGAATCCGAATAAAGAATCATACGAAAAAGCTCTGAACGAAAAGAAATGCCGCGCCATGGCCATGTCGATTCTTGCTTCCGGGGCCATCAAACCGAGAGATGCCGTCGAATATGTATGCAGCCAAAAGACGATCCAATCGATCGTATTTGGGGCATCCAGCAGGCAACACATTCTGGAAACAAAAGAATTGATAGAAAGCTGCAGCCAATCAAGCAAAAGTTCAGGGAGTACGCATTCCTGACGTTGCATCGACCTTCCAATGTTGACAATCGGTCGATTTTTCGGAAATTGACTCGGCATTGAATGAGCTATCTGGAGGATTGGGCAATGAAGAATGTGCTTGACAAAATCCGGATCGGCCCGGAGGGATGGATGAAGGCTGCGGGGTATGCCGGAGCGCTTCTGCTGGTATATTATTCCGCCCTGACATGGCTGGTGTTTCATGACTGGAGCCGTGAGGATTATTCCCACTGCAGCCTGATTCCGCTTGTCGTTCTTTACCTGATCTGGGAAAAAAAGGATCGGCTGAATACCCTTGCTTCGGTACCGTCCTGGACTGGATTGTTTCCTTTTTTACTGGGAATCGGGTTCTTCTGGCTTGGTGAGCTGGGGGGGGAGTATTTTATGCTTTATTTCTCCCTGTGGCTCGTACTCATCGGGCTTTGCTGGCTTCACCTGGGTTGGCAGAAGATCAAATCGATCGGTTTTGCACTGATCGTGATGCTGGCCATGTTTCCCTTTCCCAATTTCATCAATGTGCGGGTCTCCCTGTTTCTTCAGCTCGTTTCCTCCCGAATAGGGGTTTGGATGCTCCATGTGTATGGTATGTCGGCGTACCGGGAAGGCAATGTGATCGATCTGGGATTTACCCAACTGCAGGTGGTGGAAGCCTGCAGCGGTCTGCGGTATGTCATGCCTATGATGATTTTAAGCGCGATACTGGCCTATTGGTTCCGGGCAGCACTCTGGAAAAAGGCCGTACTGTTTTTATCCAGTATTCCACTGGCCATATTTCTGAACAGCTTCCGGATTGCTGCAACCGGTATCCTTTACAGCATGTTCGGTCCGTCGGTTGCCGAAGGATTTTTTCATGGGTTTTCAGGGTGGTTGCTGTTTGTGGTGGCGATTCCGCTGCTATTACTGATCATGTGGGGTGTAAAGTGGCTGCCGCCACTGGAAAATGCCGGATATCAGGAGATAAATAATACCCAAAGACAGCAGATGCAGAACACAACCATTCCGGATGCTGCAAAGACCAAAGGAAACAGGGTGTTTCAACCGGTGTTTCTTGCGGCGATGGCAGTGTTGACTCTGACGTTCGGATTGTCGCATGGGGTGGAATTTCGGAACAAGGTGCCTGCTTCGCGGGCGCTTTCAGAGTTTCCGATGCAGGTAGGTGCGTGGACCGGAACGCACGAGACCATGGCGCAGATTTATCTCGATTCATTGTACTTCAGTGATTATCTGCTGACCAATTATGTCAATGCCGTAGGCCGGGCGATCAATTTTTATGTGGCCTATTATCAGGATCAGCGAAAAGGGGAATCCGTACATTCTCCCGAGACCTGCCTGCCGGGCGGGGGATGGGATTTCAAGCAGGCAGGGGAGGTTCATATACCGCTCAACGGAAACTCAGCCATAACTGTGAAACGGGCTTTTATGGAAAAAGACGGATCCAGGCAATTGACATATTTCTGGTTTGCCAAGATGGGCCGTGTGCTGACAACCCTTTATCAGCTTAAACTCTTTACTTTCTGGGATTCCCTGACCCTGCAACGGACGGATGCGGCATTGGTGAGGATCATTACACCCGTTTATCCCGATGAGACGTTGGAGGCGGCGGATGCGCGTTTGCAAGGGTTTACGCAGGAGGCCGTGGTGACGCTGAAGGAGTTTATTCCAGATTGAGAAGGTAAGGATTAGAAAACACATGACGACCACCAACTATAAATAGGAGGAAGGTGATCTATTTATCGACGCTGCTGATGTCGCTGTTTGTGACAATGGCACTGGTACCGATATTTATCAGGGTCGCGATACGGATTCGTATGGTGGATGTGCCGAACGACAGAAAGGTGCATACGGCCCCGATTCCACGGTGCGGTGGCATTGCGATAGCGGTTGGAGCCTGCCTGCCGATTGTCGTATGGCGGTATAGCGATTCGTTTATCGGAGCCTATCTGGCCGCCGCCGGGGTGCTGGTAATCACTGGGTTGATTGATGACTATCGGGGTCTGAATTACCGGGTGAAATTTGCCTGTCAGATCCTGGCGGCAGCCTTGATGGTGATCATGGGTGGCATTCGAATCACATCGCTGGGTACCCTCCTGCCGGAGGATATGATTCTTCCCGGCTGGCTGTCCGTGCCACTGACCATTTTTGCTATTGTGGCCGTGACCAATGCCGTGAACCTTTCAGACGGACTGGACGGGTTGGCCGGGGGGCTCTGTCTGCTCAGCATCTGCTGCATCGGTTATCTGGCGTATCTGGTGGAAAATCCGATGGTGGTCATTCTTGCGTTATCACTGGCAGGGGCCATCTTCGGATTTTTGCGTTTTAACTCCTTTCCAGCGTCCCTGTTCATGGGAGATACGGGAAGCATGTTTCTGGGATTTTCCGTCGTGTCCCTGTCTTTGGCCATTACTCAGGATGCATCCCCTTTCAGCCCCTGGTTGCCTCTTATCATCGTAGGACTTCCGGTGATGGATACAGCCGCTGTTATGATCGAGCGTATGGCAGCCGGCAGATCTCCTTTTGTGGCTGACAAAAATCATTTTCACCACAAGTTGTTGCGGATGGGCCTCTATCACACCGAATCGGTGATGGTGATTTATATCCTTCAGGGTATCATGATATCAGCCGCCATTTTCTTCCGGTTCTTTGGGGAAGGTTTTCTACTGACCGGTTACGTGATTTTTTTTGGACTGGTTCTGTATATTTTCTTTTTCACGGATCGTTTTCACTGGCGGTTTCAGCGAACCGGTTTTATGGATACGGTTGTCAAAGGGCGGTTTCGAACCCTGAAGGAGCGGGGTGTTTTCATCAAAATCGCATCTAAAGGACTGGAAATTGGGCTTCCGTTGCTGCTTATCGCCACCTGTTTCGTGCCCGATTCTTTCCCTTCTTACCTCCCCGTTTTTTCCGCGGGTCTTTTGGTCGTGTTATCGACTGTCTGGTTTTTTCGAAAATCCTGGATGCAGAATACCCTGATCCTGATCCTTTACCTTTTCATCCCTTTTATCGTATTCACCGCTGCCAATACCGCCGCATCCTGGATCGACGATACGCTGCTGGAAAGGATCTACCACGGTGCCTATCTGGTGTTCATTATTTTTGTCATCACTACATTGAGACTGACCAACCGTCGAAGTGGATTCAAAATATCTCCTTCGGATTTTCTCATTATCTTCATTTCCCTGTTAGCCCCGCTGATTGCCGGCACCTGGATAAAGGAAAGGGTTCTGGCGGAAATGACGGCAAAGACGCTTCTACTTTTTTTCAGCTATGAAGTGCTGATCGGAGAACTCCGCGGAAACATCGGCAGGCTTACGGCGGCAACTGGTGTGGCATTGCTGGTCGTGATACTGAGAGGATGGAACCCCTAGAGATAGACATTCCGAAAGTCTATAGATCGACTAACCATAAAAAAGGATAAGCCCATGTATTCACGTATTCATGTCGTTACATTGCTGATCGTCATTTTTCTTACCGGCTGTGGCGGGCCCGAAGCCAGGAAGATGAAGTTCTACGACAAAGGAAAGGCCTTTTACGAAAAAGGGGATTATGTCAAGGCAGGGCTGGAGTTCAAGAATGCGATTCAGATCGATCCAAAATTCGCAGATGCCTATTATATGCTGGGAAAGGTCGAGCTGCAAAAAAAAGACCCGCAGAAGGCTTTCGGAAATTTTTCAAAGGCCGTGGATCAGAATCCGAATCATTTTCCGGCACAGGTAGAGATGGGAAAACTGTTTCTGATGGCGCAAAAACCAGAAGACGCTCTGGAAAAAGCCGAACTGGTAATGAAAAGCGAACCCAATAATGTGGATGCCCAGCTTCTGAAAGCTGCTGCATGGCTCAATCTCAAGAAAAACGAGGCCGCCCGAACCTATCTGAATGACCTCATCCAGAAAGGACTGGCAAGATCCGATGCGTATCTGATGCTGTCCATAGCCTGCCAGAACATGAATGATAACAACGGATCCGAAGCGGCCTTGAAAAGTGGCATTGCCGCCAATCCGCAGAACGTTTCTCTGCTGACGGCGCTGGCCGATTTCTATCGCATCGGTGGGCGAATCGATGAGGCTCTTGTCTTGATGCAGAAAATAGTGAAAATGGAACCGGAGGTCGTCCGACATAAACTGAATATTGCCTCTCTGTTCATATCATCCGGAAACGATCAGGCTGCAATCGATATCTTAAAGGCTGTGGTAGCAGAAAACTCGGAAAATGAGGAAATTCTTACCCAGGTGGCATCTTTGTATCTTGCAGGGAGCCAGAAAGAAGATGCCGAGAAAGTGCTGAGAGACGCGCTTCCACGGAAAGCGAAAAGCTTCAATATCCGCCTGATGTTAGGTGATATCTATGCAAGCCAGAACCGAACGGATGAGGCGGTTTCGGTGCTGAATGAGTGTCTGGCTCTGGACAAGGACCCGGCCAATCCGGATATTCTCCGGACCAAAAACGCACTGGCCAAAGTCTATCTGCAGCGCCGTGAACTGGATCTGTCAAAAAAATACGTAGATCAAGTCCTCAAGGAAAACCCCAAAGATGTGGATGCCCATTTTACCAAAGGTAATATCCATCTGAACAGAAAGGAAGGAGCTGCTGCGGTTCCGGAATTCAGAATCGTCGTGACCGATCGGCCGCAGTTCATGACAGGATATATTCGCCTGGCCGAGGCTCATGTATTGAACCAGGAGCCCGGCCTGGCCGTCGATACCCTGCAGAATGCATTGAAATGGAGTCCGGACTCACGGGATATCATCAGAGCCCTCTGTCGCCAACTGGTGCTACAAAAAGATTATGCAAAAGCCGAGTCTTTGTTGCAGAAGATGGTGGATGCGCAACCGGACGATGTCGAGATCAGGGCCGATCTGGGGGATATTTTCGTCAAAATGAAAGACGGCCGTCGCGCTGAGACAGAATTTTCCGAAATCAAGCGCAAAGTCCCCACAAGTCATCTAGGATATACCAAGCTGGGTGAATTATACAGCCTGCAGGGCAAATGGGACAAGGCAACCGGCGAGCTGGAGCAGGCGGTGTCGCTCAATCCCAAATCCGCCTCCGTGTATGCGATGCTCATCAGGGCTTATGTCGAACAGAAAAAATTGGCTGAAGCCATCGCGTTCTGTGAAAAACGTATCCGGGAAAATCCGGATGATGCAATCGCTTATAATTTCCTGGGCCAGGTACACGCCCAGAAAAAAGACTATTCGGCGGCTGAGGCGGCCTATCAAAAAGCCATCGATATCAACCCCCAGTGGATGATGCCGTTGAACAATCTGGCGCGGTTGTATGAGTCCCGGGGAGACACCGAGGCCGCCATCAAGAAATTCGAGGATGCCCTGACGAAAAATCCGGATAATGAAGCCGCCTATTTTTCCCTGTCTCAGCTCTATGAGTTGACAAACAAATATCAGAAGGCTATTGAAACATATGAAAAACTGGTAGCAAAAAAACCGGAACTCTGGATTGCCATCAACAATCTGGCCTTTTTGCTGATCGATCACGGCAACTCGCCAAAAGATATGGAGCGGGCATTGGAGCTGTCCAGGAAGGCATATGCCGCAAATCCCCAGAACGCTGATATGTTGGACACGCTCGGGTGGACGTATTATCGCGTGGCGGATATGAAACAAAGCCTCGAATCTCTGGAAAAAGCCTATATGCTCGACCCGGTATCCGCGGGTATCAATTATCACTTGGGGGTGGTGCTTCATAAGTTGGGCAGAACCGAGGAAGCTCGGGAACACCTGGAAAAAGCGCTGGCATCTAAAGAAAAATTTTTAGGCAGGGAGGATGCGGAATCTTTAATGAAGAGTTATAATGCTCCTCGGATGAATTAGTTTTTCATGATAATAAAAAGGAGGAACTGTGAAAAAGACGGGACTTGAATGCTTCTTCATCCTCGGGATGATGCTGCTGTGTATGGGCGGATATGCATGGGCCGAGGAGGATGCATATATCATCGGTCCCGGCGATACGCTGGATATCTCCAACTGGAAGGATGAGTCGTTGACCAGGTCCGTCGTGGTGCTGCCGGACGGGAAAATTTCCTTTCCGCTGATCGGTATTTTGAGGGCTGCTGGCAAGACTGTCGCAGAGCTGAAAGTGGAAATTGAATCTGAGATTATCAAGTACGTACCCGATCCGATTCTGACCGTCGAAGTCCGTCAGGTCAACAGCTTGCAGGTTTATGTAATCGGTCGCGTCAATTCCCCCGGTAAATTCATTCTCAACAGCAATATCACAGTCCTTCAAGCCCTGGCAATGGCTGGCGGGCTGAATCCTTTCGCCAAAAAAGACAAGATTCGGATCATCCGCCAGAACGGAAATCAGTCCGTGGTTATCCCCTTCCGATATGACGATGTGGTGGAAAACGCTGTGCTGGATCAAAATATCCAGCTTCAGCGGGGGGATGTCGTTGTCGTCCCATAGAGCAAGCCTCTATCCTGCCGCAATAAGGAGAGAAGATGGGGTATCGAAAACGGATCGGGCTGCGGGGATGGTTGGTTGGGATATTTCTGTTGTCGTTGACAGCGGCAGCGGCAGCGGATGAAATCCGGACTGTTCCCATGTTAACGGTCAAGGATGAATACAACGACAATTTGTTTTTCGATAAAACTTCCGGAACATCCGATTTCATTACGACTGCCTCGCCGGGCCTGAAGCTGGAGAGAAATTCGGAACGGCTGAAAACCGGTCTTACGGCTAAGATCGACCAGCGTTTTTATATAGACAATCCGGATATGAATGCGACGGATCAGGACTATCGGGGCAACATCGGTTATATGGTTACCCCCAGATTCAGTCTGGGGGCCAAGGCAGGTTTTACCCAGGACTCCTCCTCAGACCGTGATATCGAAACCACGGGCCTTGTCATGAATACATCCAAACGCAATCGCCAGATGTATGGGGGGAGCGGCAAATATGAGATTTCCGAAACAACACGTGCCTCTTTTACTGCCGATTATTCGAAAGATCATTACGAAAACAATAACGAAAATCCGGACAATCCGTATTTCAGAGACACGGAAACAACAAGCGCCGGCCTGGTATTTACCCATGATTTAAGTGCAATGCTTACGTCCACAAAGGGACGGTTCTCCCTAAACTATGCCAATTATCGGTTTAGCGATTCCTTGGTCGACAATTATTCCGCGATGGTGGGTTTCAGCCGGGCTTTCCATGAACTCTGGAATGTAAGTGTAGATGTTGGTGGTCGTTATTCCCCGTCACAGTTTGAAGTGGCGAAGTATCAGGTTGTACCGCCGTTTTCTTATGCCATGGTGAATAATACGGAGAAAACCGAGGGCTGGGGAGGGGTTGGCAGTGCCGCTGTGTCTTATCGTGATGAAACATCCAGCCTCAATTTTTCCCTCAAACATGATCTTATGCCGGCCAGCGGCAGAACCGGAGCAGCGAATCGAACGGGTGTCGGCATCAACGTGATCAGACGGTTTACGTTTGAATTATCGGGAACGCTCTCATGCAGCTATTTTCTGAACAATTCAAACCAAGGACAATTTTCCGCCCAGGCCATCGACGAGCAGACTTTTAACATCACCCCTGGCATCCGATATGATTTTACCCGA
>CAYQKZ010000014.1:15299-27330 GCA_964418135.1 uncultured Desulfobacterales bacterium | reverse complement strand
CGATTGTCGTATAGGCATGCCCCAGATGAGGCCTGGCATTCACATAATAAATGGGAGTGGTAATATAGAAGGGTTTACACATCAGCGCGTTCCTCTTGACTTTCCGTCACGATTTCATCCAAACCGATTTCAATCTCGGTTCCATCTTCCAATCGGACAGCGATTCGATAACAGATAGGGTTGTGCCGGATGACTTTCGCCACGCCTTTTTGCGTCGTAACGGTCTTGCCGATTTTTGGCAGTTCGGAACGAAGTGCACGGTAGGTATCATACTCAAATGTCAGACAGCACATCAATCGGCCGCACAGACCGGATATTTTGGTAGGATTCAGCGAAAGGCACTGTTCCTTGGCCATCCGGATGGAAACCGGCCCGAATTTATCCAAAAATGTCGAGCAGCAAATTTCACGACCGCACCGGCCGATCCCGCCGCTCAATTTGGCCTGGTTACGAATGCCGACCTGGCGCATTTCGATCCGGACACCGAGTTCCTTAACCAACATTTTGACGAGTTGCCGGAAATCGACGCGACTTTCCGACGTGAAGAAAAAGGTGAGCTTGCTGCCGTCAAAGGCATTTTCAACCGCAAAGAGATTCATGCTCAGCCCCAATTTCTTGATACAGGACTGGCAAAAAGCCAATGCCTTTTTTTCGATTTCCAGATGTTGTTCGGCCTGCAACAGATCTTCTTCCGTTGCCATTCGAAATACTTTCTTCAGCACCTGTCCTTCCGGCAGTTTGTCGATCACCAACGGCGGAAAGGCCACGTATCCAAGGCAAAGCCCCTGCTTGGTCTCGACAATGACGGCATCCCCTTGGCGCAGCACAAAAATTCCGGGATCGAAATCATATACTTTGCCTGCCGGCTTGAATCGAATGCCTACTTTTTTGTCCATGACATCATCTCTCTGTTACCCTGTTGCGAAGTTGCCGCCGGATCGAAAGCAGCAGATGATCCATGGACAGACGAACATTCGTTTTTGCCTCCACATGGGCACTGACTGTTTTAATGGCATGGACACTGCGAATCAAGTCGTTTGTCGAATAGCGCCCGGATACCTGTTGAACCAGTTCCAGCCGATCCATGTTCATGACTTTGGCAGGATCATGGGCAACGATCAAAAGATCTCTGAACCAGCAGAGCATGATGTCGAAAATTTCGGAGATGGCATCACGATTCCTGGACAGTTTTTCCGACAAGGCCAGAACGACATGAAGCGGACTGTCGGCCAGTCGGTTCAGTTCTGAAATCACCCAATCTCTTCGGTTCATCCATGCGGAATGCTTCATGGCCAACGCTTTTGAAAAACTGCCGCCCGCCAGCGCGGCAACCGTTGTGGCATCTTCGGTACCGAAGCCATGATTTTGAATCAACGCATCGGAAAGCACCGTACGAGATACCGGATTGAACCGGATATGCTGACATCTGGAAATGATGGTCGGCAACAGATCGGAAGCCTGTCCGGCGATAAGAATCAACAGCGTCTGTTCCGGCGGTTCCTCCAGCATCTTCAGCAGCGCATTGCCCGCTGAAGGGTTCATCAACTGGGCATCTTCGAGGATGGCAATCCGCATCCGCCCTTCAAAAGGTTTCATCGTAAGGGTGCTGCACAGATCACGGATCTGAGCGATTTTAATCACCCCGCCTTCCGGGTGTATCAGGGTGATATCCGGATGCGCTCCTTCTGCAATCTTTACACACGGACCGCACTGCCCACATGGATAACCATATGATTTACCATGATATTCAAACTCGGTGTCGGCCTGAGACATTGCCTGATACTTGGTACAGTTGACGGCCATGGCCAGTCGAACGGCGGTGGTCCGCTTTCCGACCCCATCGACGCCCGTCAACAGCAGCGCATGCGGTATATGGCCGCTTTTCAAGATTTGAATTACAGACCGGACCGCAGGGTCCTGTCCGACAACAGCATCGAAACCAGAAGAAAGTCTAATAATTCACCCGTTCTTTCAATTCTTTTCCGGATTTGAAAAATGGCAGCTTTTTCGGTTGGATCACCACTTTTTCTCCGGTTTTGGGATTTCTGCCTGTATAACTTTTATACTCTTTCACATAAAAGCTGCACAATCCCCGTATCTCTACCCGATCTCCGGTTGCCAGCGTTTCCGCCATGTTGTCGAAAAACACTTCAACAACTCTGGCGGCTTCGGATTTTGAAATATCCGTCTGGGATTTCAACGCAGAAATTAATTCCAGTTTATTCATCGACCCTCCTGTAGTCCTCATCGATCAGACGATATCTTATTAAATTTATATAGCTTTCAAGATAAACATTCATGAATCATGACGGGCTTCACCCCCCAGGCATGAAAACTCCTTTATTTCGCTTATTTCGTGGTTAACGGTATTTTCATGGTAAAGATTCTGGGTGCGTTATCGGTCGGGGATGTACGAGAAAAGTACAATTCCCTCCCTGCTGCCTTCCCAAAACCATTATCTTGAGAGCTATAAAACATATTCGAATGACAAGTCAAGCGGTTATCAAGAGGCTGTCTTGAATCACCTCGATATCATCCTCGCTGACATCGACTGCTGCATACTGTCCGAGCGCCTCGATGATGACCACCACCCTTCCCCTGCCGCCATAACGGACAAACATGCCTGCCACACCGGCAAATGGTCCGGTGACGACCATCACCCGATCCCCTTGTTTGAATTCCGTACCCGTTAAAATTTCCTGGTTGCTCTGAACCATTATTTTCAAAGATTCGATGGATTCATGGGAGATCGGCACCGGCCCCTGTCGATTCCCCACCATTTTGACCACACCGATGGTTTTGACGACCTCGAGATGTTCATGGGGATCGAGACTGGTTTTCACAAAAAGATAGCCGGGAAACAGCGGCACCTGTATCATCTTTTTTCGGTCTACCCGTTTGCTTCGCACCGTGATTCTGGGCAGAAAGGCATCGATTTTCTTTCTCATCAGTCCATCCAGCACCACATTTTCAAACCGGCTTCGCGTATGCAGGGCATACCAGTTCCTGGAAAGGATGGAAACAGTCATTCTATCAAGCCTCGACTGCGTGTAGTTTATTTCGAACCGCCTGCATGATCATATGCACCACGATCATGTGCATGTCCTCGATTTTCTGCATATCGTCCACCGGTGCCACCCAGGCGATATCCACCAGCGATGCCAGCTTCCCTCCGGAAAAGCCCGACAGGCCAATGGTCGTCCCCTGATGGACACCGGCATATTCGATGGCCTGCAGCACGTTGGGAGAATTGCCGCTTCCCGATATCCCGATCACCAGATCGCCGGGCTGGAAAAAATTCTTCAACTGCTCGACGAATACCGCATCATACGAAACATCATTGGCAAGGGCCAGCAGGGTGGGCAGATTGTCATTCAAGCAGATCATCTTGAATTTCTTGTTCAGGTCCATGCAACAGCCCTTATTGATATCACAGGTAAAATGAGAGGCGGTCGCCCCACTTCCCCCATTGCCCATTACAAAAATACGATGTTCCGAATGATAGGCTTCCAGAATTTTTTCAACAATCCGCTGAAAGCTTCGGATATCGAAATTTTCAAGCAGCATTTTCAATCCGGAAAGGTAATCGGCTGCAAAATCATTTATATTCATCATATATTTCAGTCCATTATATTATTCCACTGCAACGGCGCAAAGACGCAGAGGATAAGCCGCTTGTATCATTCAACTCTCTTTGCGCCTGTTATGCCTTTGCGGTGAAAATTAGCTTATACAATCACGATGTCGGAGCCAGATCAATCATCAACAACCTGAAACCGGCCATTCTATCAGTGCCTGCCGATACGATTCGATGGTTCCGATATCGCGCAGGTATTCAGTAACCGGATATCCATACATCCTGCCCGTCAGCAGCGGTAACACATGATGGCCGATATCCAGAACCGATTCAGGGTCGGAAGGCGCTTGGGGAAAATATTCAAAAATTTCCTGAGATGCCACATAAATGCCGGCATTTGCCAGGTCACTTCGGGGTTTGTCTGGTTTTTCGGTAAACGCCACAATTTTTTGATCTGCATCCAATTCGGCAATGCCGCAGGCGGCAGGATTCGGTGCATGAAACAAGCCCATCGTCAACATACCGTTTTTGTTCCGGCAACACCGGTGAAATGCCGCGAACCGGTTCAGATCGATGTTTGTCAGATTATCCGCATAAATGATCATGAAATCGGCTTCGCTGTCAACAAAATCCCGGCATGTCTGAATAGTTCCGGCACTGCCGAGAAGCTGCGGTTCATGGCTGAGAACGATGCGGATATCCCGGCAATAAGGATAATCGCGAACAAAAGCCGCTACCTGATCGGCATGGTGATGGGTATTGATCAGCACTTCGCGGATGTGTTGCCGTCTAAGATGATCCAGCCATATCTCCAGCAACGGCTTTCCATGAATGGGAATCAGACATTTTGGCATGGCGTCCGTATAAGGCTTGAGTCTGGTTCCTTTTCCCGCAGCCAGTAAAAATGCTTTCATCACCGATCCTCTACACAGCCTTCCGGATGACATCCAGATGTTTCATATGTTTTTCCGCATAATCCAGGATGTCCGTTTGGTTGTCTTGAAGCAGGAGATATGCCCAGTAATCCCGAATGCCGTCTTCAACCGCGTAACCAGGCTTCCACCCCAGTGCCTGAAGCTTTTGCGTATCCGAAAATATATGGCGGGTATCCCCATATCGATAATAGCCAGCCATCAGCGGAGGACAGTGCCGGTTGACGATGCGCTGCATGGCATTGTAAAAATCCAGAACCGTCCATGCCTGATCGCCGCCGACATTGAACACCTGATAATCGGCCCTGCTGTTTTCCAATACCAGAAGGTTGGCAGCCACCACATCCCGGATATTGACAAAATCCCGGATCTGCCGACCGTCTTCAAAAATCGTTGGCTGCCGGCCCAGCATCAGGCTGAGCGAAAAAATTCTCATTGCTCCGGAATAGGCATTGTAAAAAGACTGACGCGGCCCCTGAACAATGGAATAACGCATCACGGTCGATGGGATCCCGTAGCGGGAACCCAGATGGATGGCAATCTGCTCCTGTGAATTTTTGGAAATCGCATACGGATTACAGGGGTGAATCACGGTTTCGTCCGATGGCATCCAGGCCGGCGGTCGATGACATGCCGGGCACAGATGATCCCATTTTCCCTGAGACAACTGGGCATCCAGCCGAATACTCGGGAAAATATCCATCTGACAGGAATCACACCGATATCGGCCTTCTCCCATCACGGCCTGGCTGGCCGCCACAATCACCTTTCGAATGCGGGAAGCCATTCCCGTTTCAACCAGAATCTCGTAAATCAATGCGGTAGAGACGGAATTGATGCGAAAAAATGTAGAAAAATCAGTTAGATAATCCTGATATGCCGCAAAATGGTAAACAGCGTCCATCCCTTCCAGTGCTGCGGACAGGGTATCCTTGTCGCAGACATCCCCCTGAATGAATTGCGCTTCCGGGTGAAGATAACCAGGCTTTCCTTTGGGGTGAATCGTCCGATGCAGGTTATCCAATATCCGCACCCGATGGCCTTCGGCAATCAGGGCATCCGCGGTATGCGATCCGATAAAACCGGCTCCGCCGGTAATGAGAATATTCATATCATTCCTTCTGTCATCGGCCGTCCGTTGCCGGGGATCGATGCAAACCGCATTATTTGCTGGAGTAGGACCTGTCATCGAAAATGACTTTACTGCCGCTTTCTTCGATCATGAAAGGCAGTTCACGATACGCTTTCATGGCCTCAAACACCTGATTCTGATGTTCCCTGAGAGCGATCAGCAACAGAAAGCCCCCCCCGCCAGCCCCGGCGACTTTACCCGCCAGCGCACCTGCCGATAAAGCGGTTTCATACATGACCTGAATGGCAGGCGTGGAAATCCCGTCCGCCATGTTCTGCTTCAATTCCCAATTCCGAGCCAACAAGTGGCCGCATACATGAATGTCGGCCCTTTCCATGGCTTCGGTAAACGGATCCACGAGGGCGACCATCGCATCCATGGTACGTTGTTTGTCCGATTGAACATAATTGGCTTTCTGCTGAGATAAAATCGCATCCGCACTCCGGGTGATGCCGGTGTAATACAGGAGCAGTGATGAAGCGAATTTGCGCTTATCTGTGCTTTTTATCACGACCGGCACCCTTTCCGTCGTATCATCCGCAAGGAAAATGAATTTATTCACTCCACCGTATGCGGCGGCATACTGGTCCTGCCTGCCGATGGGTTTTCCGAGGATGTCGATCTCGATCTGACATGCCTGCATAGCCAGTTGTTCAGCGGTAACCAGAACGTTTTGATACGTGTACAAGGCATGGAGCAAAGCAACCGTAATCGAACTGGAACTTCCCAGACCGGACCCGGTTGACGGAATATCAGCCAGTGTCGTGATTTCGATACCGTGTGTGACCCCCGTCAGTTTCATGGCTTCCCGAACCAGATCGTGCCGGATCTCCGACACCTTTTCGACACATTCTTTTTTGGAATAATTGATGTAAATCAAATCGTCGAAGCGTTCTTTAACGATGGCATAGACAAATTTGTCAATTGCCGTGCAGATCACCTTTCCGGGTTTCTGTCGATAATAGTCTTTGATATCCGAGCCACCTCCGACAAAACTGATTCGAAGGGGGGTTTTGACGATCACCATGTTCTCGCTCCACTCAATGTGATCATTAAATCGGCAAGCTGGAAGAACAACAAAGTCTTCGTTCACCCATTTACCGGCATTCCATTCTTTCTATAGAATTTATATGCAACCGTTCACACCCCCTCTCAACGAGAGGATGAGAAATATTTGGAATCACGGTATTTCCCCCCTCCCGGACTCCCCCCGCTGGGGGGAGAAGGTGAATGATTACGACTTTATTGAGACCGAATCACTTGATACGGTGAATCGAACATCGAATTGCGGCCCCCAAGGTCATCTATCGTCCAGGCACTCCCGCCGAAACCGCCGAGGCCGGATAGATTGATGAGAAAAACATATTTCCGGTCATCCACTTCATCGATATAACGAAGATCCACAGACCAGCACTGGGACTGGTATCTCATGCCGACCCCGGATTGAATCCGTGTGTTGTTCAGGATGTTCTGCTCATAATCCGTATACGCCCGGATACGGTCTGTCAAGGTAAGTAGAAAATTGGTATAGACGGACTCTACATCATTGTTTTCATAGCGATATTCAACAAAAACCCGGTCTCCGCGAAGGTCCGATACCATGGTGCCGATATTCCGGGATTTGAACGCACTGCTGTCATACGACCATTCGGCATCTGCCTGAAGCGCCAGGAACCGATAAGGCTCCAATTGAATTTCACCGTACAGGGGTATCCATGGCTTGGAATCGATCAGATTCTCCTGTCGAAAATCATAGCCCTGCTCGACCATAAAACGCAGAAATTCTTTATAAGAATACGGAGGGGATACGCCAGAATCCTTCTCGGACAATTCTTCAGGCGGTTTGAGTTTTGAAATCAAGGTATTGGTCAGCGAAAAAGTCGCCAGATTCCGGTCCTGAATCCGGTCCAGTCGATCGAAATACGGATAGGTGTCCTGGTTATACTCCGGAATGAAGGTGTAGCCGATTTTTGGCATGATGGTATGTTTGATTCGATCGACTTCTTCCCCGTTGACATGAAACACGTTGAACATTTCACTGCCCAAATTCATATTGACATCGTACATACTGCGATTCTGAGATGTACCGGCTTCCTGTGGACCCGTGTCGTTGTTTTCAGAATACCAAGCGGTTTCCCGAAAACCGACGGAGGGTTCAAGCGTAAAATACTGCTGGTACCGCCATGGGAATGACATTCTGGGATACAGATCGGCCCGCTGTCCCCTGGTTCCATTCTGTCGGTAAAAATTGGCCGTTTCGGTATCGAAACCAGCAAAAAAAGGCGTTTGAAACAGATATTTTTTCGAGCCGAAAAATTGAGCGACCGGAAGCCGCTGCACACTGTCATCCGGACCGCCCGTCTGGCGTGCAATGACGTTATCGTACCAACGGGTCTCGACATTCATGGAATAGCCGGACCAGTATTTGTTGACAATCAGGCGGTTTGTCCGAATCGGATCATTGTAGTCATCCAGGTCCCTGCCAAAATGTTTATAAAAATTCATATTGGTGTCACTATACCCCATGTACATGCTCTGGAATTCTCGAAGATAGTCCTGATCACTGACGACATCGAGATCGAGCTTGGCGGAAAATCCGGAAGAAAACGCCTGATTGTGTTTCATCCTGAACCAGTACCTGTCGAGATTGGTGCGCAGAACATTGTCGTCGTTATATCCCCAGGAACCCGTGCCATCGTCGACCTGCCGGTCGCGCAAATAATCCACCATGGCGATCCCCGTGGTCTTTGAATCCAGCACATACCGGTATTCAAGGCCTTCCTTGACACCTCGGTTGGCCATATACCCAAGAGAAATCGTAGCATCGGACTGATCGTTGACGGCCCAATAGAACGGCTGGCTGTACTGGAAACCGTTTCGCTCGGAATACCCGAGTTCGGGAATCAGAAATCCGGATTGACGTTGCGTTTTTGCCGGAAAGATCAAATAGGGTGAATACAGAACCGGTACTTTCTTGGCCCATAAGGCGGCATGATGCACCGTGCCATAGCCTTCGATCGTAACAGACATGTTTTTCCCCGTAATCTTCCAGTCCGGCACGTCTCCGTCACAGGAAGATACGCTGGCCATATCTGCGGAATAAGTCTTATCCCCGACTTTTTCCAGTTTTTCTCCACGGATATAAAAATGATTTTCTTTGATAAAAATCGTACCTTCGTATAAGGTTCCAACTTCGGAAGCCAGATTCATTTCAAGGCTGGAGCCTGTCAATACATCCTCGCCGGCCGTCATCATGACATGCCCTCTGGCATAGGCCGTCATGGTCCGGTGATCGAAACGGACAAAATCCGCCGACAATTGCCGGGCTCCCTTACGGATCAAGACATTGCCGTTGGCGATATATTGGTCCGCCTGTTGGTCATGGGAAATTTCATCCGCCGTAATGTGCCAGGGTATGTCCGGAGTATCCTGGCTCTCCGAAAAATTCTGAATGGCATGGGCGGCAACTGGTTTCAGAAGGCAAAACAACATTGCCATATAATAGACAAAGCGGTTTAGACGCACGGAATGATCCGACAGTATGTCGATAAGTCTGGGTAAGCGGTCGTAATCTGCACAGGTTGCATACGCTTTCGTAAAAACGAAGCGTTGTAGAAAAATGCACAGTGCAACGATTTGACGTGGCGATCATGGATATGCATGCCTCTAATAAAATCGAAGTTCAGCTAAAATGTCAAGATATTGTTCAGAAAATACCTTGTTTTAAAACGGGTCGATTTGGTATAAGAGCAGGATTATGAATATTTTGTTGACCAATGATGACGGTATTTACGCCCCCGGTATCTGGGCACTGTATCG
This sequence comes from uncultured Desulfobacterales bacterium, assembly GCA_964418135.1. Classification (GTDB taxonomy): domain Bacteria; phylum Desulfobacterota; class Desulfobacteria; order Desulfobacterales; family Desulfatirhabdiaceae; genus RAAP-1. Next base: position 17,870 of record CAYQKZ010000014.1, on the reverse strand, counting down.
CCGATTCTCCGCTGCATCCCACACGGTAACCGTGGTAGCGCCAGACAGGGAACGCAGCGCCGTAGGCCATGGCATCACCCTCCATGAACCGCTTCGCGTCTCTCGCGTCCGAATTCATGGAGAAGGCAAGGGATATGCGGTCAACGGCACCCCGGCAGACTGCATCAAGCTAAGTGTCTTCGAAATTCTCAAAACCCGGCCGGACCTGGTGGTTTCCGGCATCAACCCCGGTGCCAATGTCGGCATCAACACCCTTTATTCGGGAACCGTTGCCGCGGCCCGCGAAGCGGCATTGCTGGGGCTGGTGTCGATTTCGGTATCCATCAACTGTCATCAGCCTGCCTATTTCGATGATGCCGCCGCTTTTATCGAACGCCTTTCCAATCTGGTCATGAAAAAAGGGCTTCCACCCGGCGTGTTTTTGAATATCAATATTCCGGATATCCCCATCCATTCCCTTGGCGGTATTACCATCAGCAGCCAGGGCGTTTCCGCTTCCCGCGAGGGGTTCGAAAAACGAGTGGACCCCCGGAACCGGGTCTATTACTGGCAGGAGCTGGAGTCTCCTGCGGACTTCAAGGGAACCGACATGGACGGCAATGTACTTCGTCAGGAATCGATATCCATCACCCCCATGCGATGCGATATGACAGATTACGAAGTCATGGCCGATCTGAAAACATGGGATATCGGTCTGCCCGATGATGATCCGGCGGTTTTCTCCAATCCCATATCGGAAGTTCGTCACCCCAAGCCCCATTTATCAACCGAGGATCATTAAATGCCAAAAAAACAATTTGTCAACGCTTTGAAGCCAGGGGATTCCGTAGATGATGTTTTTGTGCTGTCCGAAAAAAATCTGGCGCAGAAAAAAGACGGCAAAAACTATCTGAACCTTACCTTCATCGACAGAACCGGCAGCCTCAAGGCCGTACTCTGGGACAATGTCGAGGATACGGCCGAACAGATTGCCGCCGGCGACTATGTTCAAGTCAGAGGAAACGTTTCAGAATACCGAGGAACACTGCAACTTGTCGTTCGAACGGCAACGCGATCCGATGCGGAACAGATAGAGCCTTCCGATTTTCTACCTGTGACAACCCGTAACATCGATAGCATGATGGACAAACTGATCCAGATCACGAATACGATTAAAACCCCTTGTTTATCTGAGCTGTTCAGGCTGTTCTGGGAGGATGCCGACCTGATTCGATTGTTCAAAAAAGCACCGGCAGCAAAAAAAATGCATCATGCCTATATCGGCGGCCTGCTGGAACATACGCTTTCCATGGCGATTCTCGTTGACAAGATTGCCGGACATTATGCGGAAGTCGATCGAGACCTGCTGTTGGCCGGTGCCATTCTTCACGATATCGGCAAAATCCGGGAATTCGAATTCAGCTCCCACATCGACTATACCAGCGAAGGCAGACTGCTCAGTCATATCGTAATCGGCATACAACTCATCGAAGAAAAAATGAGGCGGATCAAAGACTTCCCTGAAGAACAGGCTGTTTTATTGAAACATCTCGTGATCAGTCATCACGGTGTTCGGGAATTCGGCTCTCCGGAACCGCCCAAAACCATCGAAGCCGTCCTGCTGAACCATATCGATGAAATCGATTCCAAGGTCAAGGGAATTCGGGAATTCATGGCTTCCGAAGATCCCAATGCCACATGGACATCGTATCACAAACTGCTGGAGCGGCATTTTTATATGGGAACAAAAGAGTAATAACGCGATCTTCATCTGACAATACCATCAAAAAGCACCGTTCACCGTCAACGGGGTTGCTTCATGATGGTATACTCATTGATGGAAATCGCCTAACACATCTATTGCATTGACGAAAGAAAGAAGGCCGTCGGTATTATGTTTATCACGCTTGAAGGCATAGAAGGGTCGGGCAAATCCACACAGATTTTTCATATCTTTAATTTCCTGACTGCATCGGGATACCCGTGCGTCATGACGCGGGAGCCCGGCGGCACGCAGATCGGCCGAAAAATCCGTTCCATTTTGCTGGATCCCGAAAGCACCGCCATGAATCCTGATGCAGAACTCCTTCTGTATACCGCAGACCGGGTTCAGCATATTCAGGAAATTATCCTTCCTGCAATCACCGAAGAAAAAATTGTCGTCTGCGACCGATATTTCGATGCAACTATGGCCTATCAAGGTTTTGCAAGGGGTCTGGATATCACATCGATTCAGAATCTGCATCGACTGATCTGCAGAAATCTCCACCCGGATCTGACCTTTCTTCTGGACGTGGCTCCCGATCTCGGCCTGAAGCGGGCATGGCATCAGTTGAAAGCCGGCTCCCGAATGGATGCCGAATCCCGATTTGAAAACGAAACCATCGCTTTTCATGAACGGGTCCGCAGGGGGTATCTGGCAATTGCCGAGAAAGAACCCGAAAGATTCCGGATTGTCGATGCCGCCCAAACCGAGAGCCACGTTCAGGCTCAGATACTTCATATCCTGAAATCCGAAATCGGCCGGTTCGTGGATCAATCTGCACAGGATAACGCAACATGAACTTGATGTATGCTTCCATACTGGACACC
>CAYQKZ010000014.1:2650-15289 GCA_964418135.1 uncultured Desulfobacterales bacterium | reverse complement strand
CCATTGGAAATACCCCTCTGATTGAAATCCGTCATTTGAATCCCAACCCGAGGGTCCGGATTTTTGCCAAGCTGGAATATTTCAATCCCGGCGGATCCATCAAAGACAGACCTGCCCGAATGATGATCGAAGCCGGTGAAGCCTCCGGCCGATTGACACCGGGAAAAACCGTTGTGGAAGCAACCAGCGGAAACACCGGAATCGGACTGGCGCTGGTCTGTTCGGTAAAAGGATATAATCTGCTGTTGACCATGTCCGATGCCGTCAGCATGGAGCGCCAGAAAATTTTAAAAGCCAGAGGTGCCGAGATACTGCTGACACCGGGTCATCTGGGAACGGACGGTGCCATCGAAGAAGTCTACCGCCTGGCCAGGGAAAACCCCCAGACCTATTTCATGGCGGATCAGTACAACAATCCGGCCAACTGGCAGTCCCATTATTACGGCACAGCTGTCGAGGTCTGGGAGCAGACCCAGGGGCAGATCACCCATCTGGTCGCCACCATGGGAACATCCGGCACCCTGATGGGCATGTCCCGCAGATTGAAGGAATACAATCCCGCTATTTCCATCATCGGCGTCGAACCCTATCTCGGGCATAAAATCCAGGGCCTCAAAAACATGAAAGAAGCCTACCAGCCTGAAATTTACGACAAGAACCGTCTGGATAAAAAGCTCAATATCGACGATGAGGATGCCTTCGAGATGACGCGAAGGCTGGCCCGGGAAGAAGGCATTTTTGTCGGGATGAGCAGCGGCGCGGCCATGGCCATTGCCGCCAGAGAAGCCGAACGGTTGAGCGAGGGCCTGATCGTGGTGATCTTTCCGGATTCCGGCGAGCGCTATCTGAGTACCCCGCTGTTTGCCGTCCGAGAAAAAATCGAAATGAACCTCTTCAATACTTTGACCCGCAGAAAAGAGCCGTTTCTATCTCTGGTTCCGGGTAAAGTGTCGATGTATTCCTGCGGCCCCACGGCCCACGCCCGGATGCATATCGGCGAATGCCGACGCTTCGTGTTTTCGGACCTGCTCTGCCGGTATCTGGAATTCAGAGGATTTGACGTCACCCACCTCATGAACATCACCGACATGGACGACAAGACCATCGAAGGCTCCGAAGCCGCCGGCATGAGTCTTCCCGATTTTACACAGCGCCATATCGACCAGTTTTACCGGGATGTCGCGGAACTGGGAATCAAGCCCGCGACCTGTTATCCGAAAGCCAGTGAGCATCTTCAGGATATGGTGGATCTTTCCGAACAATTGGCCCGCAAAGGATTTGCTTACGAAAAGCTGCATTCCCTGTATTTCGATATTTCGCGGCTGTCCGAATATGGCCGGTTGTCCGGCATCGACCTGAACAAGATACGCCTGGGTGCCACGGTAGACCTCGATGAATATGAAAAAGACAACCCGCGGGATTTTACCCTGCTGAAACGGTCCCGTCTATCCGAACTGAAACGGGGAATCTACACCAAGACACCCTGGGGAAATGTTCGACCCTCATGGCATCTGCAATGTGCGGCCATGTCCATGAAATATCTCGGGCCGTCTTTCGACATCCATACCAGTGGCCGGGAGTTGATGTTTCCGCATCACGAAAATGAAATCGCCATTGCGGCAGCCTTGAACGGAAAGCCCCTGGCCCGATTCTGGGTGCATTGCGATCGGGTCCTCATCGATGGAAAAAAAGTGGATGAAAAAAAAGCCCGGATCACGCTGGAAAATCTGGCGGCCATGGGCTATTCGGGCCGTGCGATCCGCTACTGGCTGATTTCCGGCCATTATCGCAAGCCACTGACATTTTCCAGAGACCGACTGGATGAAGCCCGAAAATCGCTGAACCGGCTGGATACCTTTATGGACAGACTCGATCGGGTCCGGGGGGGAGCCGCCTACCCGGAAATCGATCAGCTTATCTACGATATCCGTAGCGGGTTTGTTACGGCCATGGATGATGATTTGAATATCTCTGCCGCACTGGCATCCCTGTTTACCCGCATCAAGCAAATCAACAGCCTGATTCAGCAAAAAGCCATCGACCCGGAAGGTGCGGCCAAAATCCTTGCCGCCATTCGTCAGATCGACGGTGTGCTTCATATCTTGCAAAGCAAAACCGAGGCATTACCTCAGGACATTCAGGAGCTGATCGAAAAACGGAATCGGGCCAGACACGAAAAAGACTGGGAACTGGCGGATCAAATCCGGGATTCCCTGGTTATTCGTGGGGTGATGGTGATGGATGACAAGATTTAAATAGCGGAATCACCCGATCAAAAATAAAAAGAAGGAATTTGTTCATGACCCCGATATATTTTCCATTTACCTGGACGGACGCACCAACCGTTCAGGCCATGACCGCCGTTTTCCCGAAAATTGCCGTTTACCATCCCCTGGTTCAAAAATTGCCATCATGGCTGCAATCGTTTGAGCAGGCAGGAAAGGTTGACATCCGTGTTCCGGTTACCGAAGACAGCAAACTCCTGGAAATGATGGTTGTCGATTATCAGAACTGGGCCAGACTGCACCAGGGAAACGATCTGGCATTTTTAAAAAGCAGACAAACCGATGCCCCATTCATCGATCATCTGTCGTCCCGAATTCAATCCGAAATACTGAATTATCAGGAGGCTTCGCCTGCCTCCTCCCGAAATCCGGTGTTCAATGCCAGACTGTTTCTGGAAATCGCCGCAGCATATGATGCACAGCAAACCGAACTCAATCGAGACCTTTCAATCGTTACAAATATGGAAAAACGGTTTATGGCCGCCCTTGGGGATTCATCGGAAACGGATACACCGGTTTCACTGGGCAACCTGCCGCTCATTCAGGATGATCCAGGTGATTTTATGCTGACCGAAAGGATTCAGGCATGGTCCACTTTATTTCTTCAGGATAACCGGTATCGTACGGCGGAAGGTCTGTGGATAACGTCCAGCGCGTCTGTTATCGATTGGATTCAGGATGAAAATGATATGGCGCCGGTACTGGAGATAACCTGCATCCCCATTCAAAAAACCGTCGATGACAACAGCACCCGCTTCTGGCAGGAAAGCATCCTGGCTTATCTCACGCAACTTCAGACAACGGCGTGGCCATCCGCCGTCAAAACATTCGAACCCCCTTCTTCGGAGTATGCCTGGGAAAATGCGGTTTCCATGAAAGGATTCATCATTCCGAACGTATCGCCGGATGGATTCTTTCAACAAATGGCAACTTGTCAGAAGACGGGGTCTCTGATGAATACGTTTGATTCAAAACAACCCCTGCATACAATTATCGTTTATGTCGACGCCTTATGAGCGATACGGATCAGAGCTGTCAACAGAGATATCTCTTCGGAAGAAAGAAACCGCCATTGGCCGGAATCGAGTTTTCCCAGGCGAATGCCGGCAATCCGGATGCGATGGAGATGCAGGACACGTAACCCCACTTTCTGAACCATCCGACGGATCTGACGGTTTCTGCCTTCTTTCAGGATGATACGGAACCGCCGAAGAGAACTGCGATGAATTTCCGCAGGTCGGGTCCGCTTTCCGGAAAGCAGCAGACCGTCCGACATTTTCTGAAGCGCCCCATCCGAAATCGGGGCGGAAAGCGTTACCACATATTCCTTTTCATGATCGAACGAAGGGTGAGACAGCCGATGATGGAGGGGGCCATCGTTGGTCAACAGCAAAAGCCCAGTGGATTCTTTATCCAGGCGACCGATCGGATAAATCCGCTCCGGAACGGTCACCAGATCGGTCACCAGTTTCTCGCCCGGTTGATCACAACTCGTTACGACCCCACAAGGCTTGTTGAGCGCAATATAGACCAGTCGGGGGGAGGGCCGAACCGGTTTCCCGTCGATATCAACCGTATCGACCAACGGATCGATACGGGTTCCCAGTTCCAGAACGACACTGCCGTTGACCCGAACTTTTCCGGCAAGAATCAATTTTTCACCCTGGCGCCGGGAACAGATACCGGCACCGGCAAGATATTTTTGCAGCCGAATCTGTGGCGATTCCGACATTACGACCGATAGTCGGCGTTGATCCGCACGTATTCAACCGAAAAATCGCAGGTCCAGACGGATGTCTGACTGTTCCCACTGTGAAGATCGATGATGATGGCAAATTCCGAAAGTTTGAGAACTTTCGTCACTTCGTCCTCGACAGCCGCCCCCCGGCCGCTGCCCTCTGAAAACATCAACACATCGTTGAAATAAATATCCATTTTCTCTGGATCGCATGCCACACCGGCCCTGCCGGCAGCAGCCAGAATTCTTCCCCAGTTGGCATCCTCCCCGAAAATGGCAGTCTTGACCAGATTGGAACCCGCCACGGTATCGGCGATCCTTCTGGCATCGGTATCCGTAGCAGCCCCCCGAACAACGATTTCCACCAGCTTGGTGGCCCCTTCCCCGTCTTTGACCAACATCTTGGCCAGGGTTATGAGAACATCGTTCAATACTGCCTGAAAAGCAGTCAGATCCGCCGGACACTGAATGACCGCCCCGGAAATGCCGTTGGCCAGAATCAGTGCCGTATCATTGGTGCTGGTGTCTCCATCGATGGTAATACGGTTGAAGGACTGCTGTACCGATGCAAACAGACAACCATGAAGCTGCTCGGCGGTTGCACCGACATCCGTACACACGAAACAAAGCATGGTTGCCATATTCGGAGCGATCATGCCGGCTCCCTTGGCCGTACCGGTTATGGTGAACACCTTGCCATTCAGCATCCCGGTGCGGGTGACAAGTTTGGGAACGGTGTCGGTTGTCATGATGGCTTCAGCCAGTGACATAAACCCATCCGGCCGTAAAGACTGAACCAGAGAGGGCATGGCCTTCCGGATTTTATCCACCGGAAGGGGCTGCCCGATAACGCCGGTTGAAGCCACCAGCACCGATTCCTCTGGGATATTCAAGGCGGCGGCCGCAATCCGGGCCATTTCCCGTGCATCCTGCAGGCCCTGCTCTCCGGTACAGCAATTGGCATTGCCGCTGTTGACCAGGACGGCCTGGCAGACACCTGCCTGGATGCGTTCCCGATCCAGCACCACCGGCGCCGCCTGAACCCGGTTCCGGGTAAAAACGCCGGCTGCCGTGGCAGGCACATTCGATACAATGAGTCCCACATCATCCCGACCGTTTTTTTTGAGCCCGGCAGCCACCCCGGCTGCCAGAAATCCGTTACATTGAAAAGTAGTCATAGGGTTTTCCTGAAAATGATTGTCATAGAAAGATTATCTTATTTCGGTAAGATCGAGCTGTCTTTGCTTCTCAATGCGTCGATGGATCTCTGGGCTTCTTTGGACAGCGGAGATGTGGCCGGCGCCAGCTCGATCACCTTGCTATAGGCAGAGGCTGCAGCCGGATATTTTTTTAAAATCGTATAGGCGGCACCCAGTTCGCTGTAAAGTTCGGGGGATTTCGGCCATGATTTGATGCTGTCTTCCAGAAGGGCGATTGCTTCAACCGTTTTTCCCTGTGCCAGATAAACACGGCCGAGACCCCGGATGGCTGGTTGGTATTTGGGGTCGAGCTTCAGTGCATCTGCATAATATTTGGCCGACAGATCGTAATTTTTCTGGTTATAGTAAACAAGCCCCAGATTGGAAAGCGGGAAATGCGGGGTGGCATACAGCAGGTCACCGGTAATCGACTTGAAACAGGTGATCGCCGCATCCCAGTTCTGCTGGGCAATATAGGCCGTGCCAAGATTGTTCATAGCCGGAGCATAATTGGGTTTCAGTGCAAGGGCTTTCTTGAAATGCTGAATCGACAGATCCAGTCGTTCCCTGGCCATGTAGATGAGACCCAGGTCATTTTGAAGATAAGGATCGTCGGGTATCAGCTTTTCTGCATTCAAAAATTCCTTCAGGGCAGACGTATAATTTCCCTGGGCCATATAGGCCTCCCCCAGATTCCGGGCGGATTCCCCCTGTTTTTTGATGTTTTCATTCGGCGCACAACCCGCCAACAAGCCTATCATCAAAATTCCCACTATCCATGGTTTGATACGGTGATTCATCATATCTCATCCGTTTTTTTTCTTTTCGGTAATCAAGATAATTTTCTTTTCTTGAAAGGTCTGGATCATTTGACGATCCAGCGCGGAATCGGTCAGATACAGATAAGGCAGAGACTCTCTTTGAATCCAGATGCCTGCCCCACCCACCACCGGCAGACCGGGCGGGAGATTTTCCGTATTCATTGTAAAAGAAACGCCGATTGCCGTCAGCAGCCGGGGAACGGCCTGATAAAAACTGTCTGAATCCAGAATTTGAACAACTACAAGCCCTGTTTTTTCAATTGCTTGAACAGCATCCCCATAGAATGATCCAAAATCGACCAGAACCGGTTTTCCCCGACCGGTTTCTATCCAGTTGGTATGAGATGAAATCTGGAGGTCTGCATAAGGAAAACTCATTTCCACATTCTGTGAATATGAAAGCCCCAGTATCCGCACCAGCGATTCAACCAGTTGCTGCCTGCCGGAAACGGAAATATGCCATCTCGTGGCTGGAACTGCAGACGGGGAGGATCGGCCCTCTCTGCCTGCTGGCGTGTTCTGTTTCAAATGTCCTCTCAGGGATGGCTCTATTTCAAAAACCCGCTGCAATATATCGTCCGCAGAGGCATCATAAGCGATATCGACGATCTTGATCTCCGGCCAGAAATGCAGAATATTGGCTTGTTCATCTTCTGTCAGCCCCTTTCCGGGATTGAACAGAATCCGCAGTCCATCTGGAAACTCCATGATCGGAAACCGCTCCAGTTTCAGCCTGAAATCAGCCGTTCCGGGCGCGGGAAAGAAGTAACTCCCTTTCTGAGCCAGCTTGGCTGCCAACTGAGCGGCTGCAGTTTCCATGGGTCCGGCAACAATCCGTGAAATATCCTCGGCAGATGAGGAATCAAAAACAGGCATACGGAGGGATTGCCCCACATGAATCCGATTGAAGTCGGCAATGTTCGGGTTGATTTTCTGAAACACCCGCAGCTTCTCACCCATCAACGCCAGATCCGAGATACCGAAATATTGTTTGAAAATCCGGGACAGGGTGTCTCCTGGTTTAATCTTATACTCAATGAAACCGGAATGTTCCGGCAGCGGTTTCGGTTCGGATGGTGGTTGGGCTTTTTCCTGGGCTTTACCTGCCGATATGGTCACCATTGGAAGGGTAAAAATGCGGGTGGAGAGTTCCCGTTCCGGCCCCAATTTTTTCAAAGGGATAAAAATCTGCTGACCCGGTCGGACATTTTCAAAATCGCTGATATCGGGGTTGATGCGTTTGAAAATCTGCAAAAATTCTTCCGGATTGTCATCGATAATCCCCCCTTTTTCCTGAAATATCCGAGTGAGCGAGTCATTGTTCTGAACGACATAGTATTCACACCAGATGCGGTCCGCCTGATCCTGTTTGACGACATAGTCTTTTTGAACCATCACCCCCCCCACAGCGGTAAACGGCAGAAAGGCGCTCCAGAAACAGAGCAGACAGGCAGCCTTTATGCAAAAGCCGGGAGGGATCATGGACATCAGACCCTTTTCAAGTTGAGTTTATCCGCAATTTCCAGGGAAACGGCCTTTACGAAACGATCGAAATCCTCTGCCTCCAGGGGCACTCCTGGAGTCGGAACCTTCTCCAAATGAACCGGGCGGATCAATTCCGGGAGGTTGACCAGGGATGCATCCGGACTGACTTCATAATCAGCGGGAAAGCGATTTTCAAAATACATTTCCTGAAAACCGGAAAATTTAATGGCATGAGCCGTGGAATCCAGAATGGCGATGTCGTCTTTTGCCACATATCCACGTTGCCGGGCGGTCACCAGCCCTGCCAAAGACTCACCGCCATGGGTACAGGCGACATGACCGTTGCGGTTGGCGCAAAGCTGCCAGTCCATAATGGCCTGTTCAGACACTTCGACAAAAAACACCCGCCGGCTGCCGGCTGTCTGATCGTATTGTTTTACCAAATGAATGACCCGCGGCATGGAAACCGGGTTGCCGATCATGGCCGCCTGGGCCACACTGGGTTGAACCGTAACCGGAATAAACCGTCGGAGAGACGGATCGGGCTCCTGATAATACCGATACACCGGATTGGCGTGAATCGATTGCACCCCGATAATCTTAGGCAGCACGTCGATGATGCCGGTCTGGTAAAATTTCAGGAAACCGCTCATGATAGCCGTAATATTGCCGGCATTGCCGATCGGAACCACCACCACCTTATCGGTCATATCGTACTCGAAATCCTGGGCAATTTCATAAGAATACGATTCCTGACCCAATATCCGCCAAGCATTTTTGGAGTTGAGGAGCGCCACCGCATATTTTTCGGACAGGGCTTCCACCACTTTCATGCAATCATCGAACACCCCCGGAATTTCAAACACCCGCGCCCCACTGCCCAGAGGTTGTGCCAACTGCTGTGGAGTCACTTTCTTATGCGGCAGAAGCACCGCGGACTTGATATGCGGCTGAAGGTAGGATGCATACAGCGCAGCAGACGCCGATGTGTCTCCGGTAGAAGCACAAACAGCCAGCACATCGTCCACCAGCCCCTGCTGGATCAAATATTGGATGTAACTGAGCGCACTGGCCATTCCCCGATCTTTGAACGACGCACTGGGATTCTGCCCGTCATTTTTAAAATAGAATTTTCCACCGGCCTTTTCCTGCATCGCCGCATTGGCTTCGATGACCGGGGTATGGCCTTCTCCGAGATAAACGATGGATTTTAGCGGCAGAACCGGCCCGATAAATTCATGATATCGGTAGATTCCCTTCAACGCTGGAAGTGTCAGGAGTTTTCGATAATCGAAAATCCGCCGCCAGAGCTTACCGGGAATTTTTTTTAATTTTTCGAAATGACGGTCGTACAACAGCAGCACCTGGCGGCAGTCCGGACAGGTATACAGCAGGGTAGAAATTCCATGCTCCCTGCCGCACCCCAGACACCGGTAGATCAGATCATTTCTGGTTTCCGGCAGAATATACGGCTGAATGTCTTGTGGGAAATCGCTGAGAATCATGGTGTGACGGACGTTACCCCTCCCATGTAAGGACGCAATGCTTCGGGGATAATGACCGAACCATCCGCCTGCTGACAGTTTTCGAGAATGGCGGCCACGGTTCGACCCACGGCAAGCCCAGATCCATTCAGGGTATGAACCAGTTCGGTTCCCTTCTGCCCTTTTCGTTTAAAACGGATATTGGCCCGACGAGCCTGAAAATCCTCGAAATTGCTGCACGAGGATATTTCGCGGTAAACGCCCTGGGCCGGCATCCAGACTTCGATGTCATAGGTTTTTGCCGCGGAAAACCCCATATCGCCGGTACACAGCGTGATCACCCGATAGGGAAGTTCCAGCCGCTTCAAAATGGATTCGGCATCATTCAAAAGGGATTCCAGTTCATCATAAGAAGATTCCGGTGTGGTAAACTTGACCAGTTCCACCTTATTGAACTGGTGCTGTCGAATCAGCCCACGCGTGTCTTTGCCGTAAGACCCTGCTTCGGACCGAAAACAGGGAGTATACGCCGTATATTGAACCGGCAGCCTGGATTCCTCCAGGATTTCATCGGCATGAATGTTGGTGACCGGCACTTCGGCCGTTGGAATCAAAAAATAGTCCCATCCTTCCAGCTTGAACAGCTCGGCTTCAAATTTGGGAAGCTGGCCCGTATGTGTCATGCTCTCCCGGTTTACCATAAACGGCGGAAGCACTTCCACATATCCGTGAAGCGAGGTGTGCATATCGAGCATGAAATTGATCAACGATCTTTCGAGCCTGGCACCCGCCCCGAAATACAGGGGAAACCGTGCCCCGGTAATCTGTGTGGCCCGTTCGAAATCGAAAATCCGAAGCATTTCCCCGATTGTCCAGTGGGGTTTGGGTTCAAAATCGAAGGTTCGCGGAATACCGATGGTTTTGTATAGCGTATTGTCGTCACTGTCTTTTCCGACCGGAACCGAGGCATGAGGAATATTGGGAATTCCCATGATAATTTCCTGAAGCTGCTGCTCGGAGTCTGCAAGCTTTTTTCCAGGTCTTTGATGCGTGAGGAAACGTCACGCATTTCAATCACCCGGGGTTCTGCGTTTTCTCCGGATTTTTTCATGGCGGCAATCTGTTCGGAAACGCTGTTTCTGCGATATCTCAACTGCTCGATTTCAAGAAGCACTTCTTTTCTTAAGACATCGCACTGGGAAAGCGTTTGCAGATCGGCGGTTTTTCCCCGATCGGACAACGCTTTTTCAACAATCGACAAATTTTGACGGACAAACTTGATTTCCAGCATAACAATACCTATTATAAAAAATTATTAACTTGTAGATGTTCAGAAAATTCATTTCTCAAGACACCATGGGGGGATACTCCTTTGTAGTATATCTCCGACGGATAACGCAGCGAAATTAATTTTCTGAATGTCTATAGAACCGGTTACTCATGGATTCCTTATATCGAATTCCTTGCTCATCTGTGTAACAACTGCAATTCATTTAGTCAATGATATTGCAATCGCTTTTTTGCAGGAGAAACTCCCATGGATGATTTAAAGCAAACCAAAAGTAAACTTCGTAAAGATATGATCTCTGCTTTAGCATCTCTTTCGGAAAATGAAATTGCCATCAAAACGCAAAAAATTGAACATCGACTCTTCGATTTCGCCAATTTCGTCGAAGCCAATATTGCTATGCTGTATATCAGCAGTCCCGGAGAGGTTTCCTCCCGGAACATCATATCCTTTTGCCAGGATTATCGGAAAATTATCGTTCTACCAGCCTTCGATCCCCATAAATTTCGAATTAAGTTATTCAAAGTCGATCATGTTCAAAAGGACTTGAAGCCCGGGCCACGGGGCATATTGGAACCGGATTTCTCCCGGTGTAAGTCCGTACCGATCGAGTGCCTGGATATCGCCATCATCCCCGGGATTACATTCGATGAAAAAGGCGGTCGAATAGGGTCCGGAGAGGGGTATTATGACAGGTTCATTCCCAAACTGCCCATCACCACAAGAAAAGTTTCCATCGCATTCGAAGATCAGATCATCTCTCAGGTCCCGATGGAATCCCATGACAAACATGTGGATATCATCATTACCAATGAACGGACAATTTATAAAATTTGATCACCTCATGGACGCGATAGCGGCGGTCGATTAGAGCCCGAAAAAGGCCTGGGCGATCATATCCATACCCAGGCGATTTACCCATGCATAGGCGTCCTGTCTTTCCATCAGCAGCTTTTTTAATAACTCGAAGGGCTCGATCATGGTAGTAAATCCGATATCCCCGAAACCGCATTCATACGCTTTTTCAATTATATCATTTTTCTGGATCATACTACCCGCCTGATACCTTCTTTCATTTTGAGATGTCCGTATGGGGCATTTTCGATTGTTGCGATTTGCCTGTTCTGAAGACCGGGAAGACCAGGCCGGTTTCCATTTTCAAAACACCCCCCGGCCCGGACTCCAGTTCCATCGCAATATGCACGGATACAGGGGTTCGGTAATCATAGTCCGATGAATCCGAGTTCCAGTCAGGATGTTCTTTGCCTTTCTCATCATAAAACGTATAGATCAAAGATCGGATTGCCCGGCACAGAACCGGATCAGACGGATTATCTTTGAACGGCGGATACGGGTAGCCGGTTTCGGAACGTCTGAGGACAAGTTCGCCGGTTGGCAGCGGGTGAACGTAGTACACGATTCTAACGATATCATGGTGCCGTCTGTCGCCAAGTCGTAATTGAAACGATGATGGAAACTCAAGCCTTGGAAAGAGACGCTTTCCAGTCGATTGATTTTCGGTGATCAGGCAATAGGGATTCGGCGGATCAGTAGGCTGCGGCGACTTATATTCACTGGAAGACACCGCGTAAAAGGCACCCAGATCGGCCCGCATTTGATTCAGGCAGACCCGCGCCGATTCTTGAGATCGGATCTCGTTTTCTATCCAGGGATTACGGGTCAGCATGCTGCGATATGATCCATAAAGAGTTGTCAGAACAATCACCAGCATCGTCACGGCAATCAAAAGTTCCAGAAGGGTAAAGCCCCGTGCCGTTAAGTTGCGCATGATCAGGATGGGCCGGAACGCATTTTCTGGATATCGTCCGTATCATCCAGAACGGGGCGGTAGATTCTCAGCCGATACGTCCGTTCTCCATTGTTGAACGAGACGGACACCTCATATTTATTCATCTGGTATGCATACTTTTTTAGAATATCAGCGTCCGTCGTCTCCTTACGCAACGACCACACAAAACCGGGATAAGCGTTGCCAAATTCTCCGGAGTCTTTCTCGATATTTTTAAAATTCAGTCTTTCGCATTCCGCCATCCGGTTTTGAGCCAGAAGCGGCGCCAGCGTTAAAAACCGGGTTGCCAAGCTCATCGATACGATCCGGCTCTGAAGCTTATGGACACCGACCAGTAAAATGGCCAGGATGGAAACAGCCATCAACACCTCGATGAATGTGAACCCCGACGTCATTTTCAAATGTATTGATCCCAATTCTGTTTATCGGCAGGCCATGTATAGAATAACAAACCGAATTTCCAATTTTTTCCAGCCAATCGTACCCTGTCAACCGTCTTGAAAGGTGATACGCCGGTTGAACAATTGAA
>CAYQKZ010000014.1:0-2550 GCA_964418135.1 uncultured Desulfobacterales bacterium | reverse complement strand
CCAATCGTACCCTGTCAACCGTCTTGAAAGGTGATACGCCGGTTGAACAATTGAACATCCGGCAGAAAGGATTCTATCAGCAACGAAACGGTTCCGCCGCTGGTGCCTTTCAGATGAATAATCGCTTTGCTGGAATATCCACGACTGCTGAAAAAAATTTCCGCAATTCCTGATGACGTTTTGCCGGAATCCGACATCATCACATCCTGTATATGGACATCTGCAGGCAAACGGAATCCGCCTTTTTTAGCCGCGTCCACGTCCGTCTCTGTCATGTACTCATGAGAAATCCACATCAGTCGCTGATGCATATCCAGATGCAGGGTATAATAACGGCAATCGCGGAGTGAGACATTTTTTAGCTCTGTCACAGTGGCCATGATCCGACGAACGGATGCGTTCAGATGATCCATCGGTATCAGCATCTGCAGCCGAGGAACAGAAAACATCAGAAACAGGCTGAGCAGACAGGTAACGACAATCAATTCCATCAGGGTAAACCCCCCGGTCGGTGTCACCCTGTCTGATGTACTCATTTCTGTCAATCGATATCCCAGCTTTGGATGTCCCGATTGTTGTCCACTCCGCCGGAAACACCATCTGCCCCGTAAGAGATGATATCAAACTCCCCCCTGGTTCCGGGGCAAAGATAAACGAATGCGTTTCCCCAGGGATCTTTAGGAACTTTTCCCTTTTCCAGATATCCCCCTTTTTTCCAATTCCGGGGAGTCGGATCGGACTGGGGGGGGCTGATCAAAGCCTGAAGGCCCTGATCCGTCGTCGGATACATCCCGTTATCCAGTTTATACAGCTTCAGAGCCGTTTCCAAGCTGGCGATATCCACTTTGGCCTTTACCTGGCGAGCTTCATCGGGCCGCCCCATGATCTTTGGAGCGATGTACATGGCCAGAATGCCCAGAATCACGATAACGACCATGAGTTCGATCAGGGTGAACCCCTGGTGGTGAATTGTCTTCGGCATACGCATTTTTTTCATCCAGTCTAAATCCTCAAGAGCGTAAGATCACAATGTGTTGACGGCAACATCGTTTATATTCGGAAATCGGATGCTTCCGTCGTCATTGAACATAGCATTGATGTTACCCATTATTCTATAAATATTTTTTCGGCTGTGACGATTTTTTTTATTCGATAATTCTCTTTCTTCAGAGAAGCGAAGATGGAAAAGTTCGATCGAAACAATGATCAAAAACTATTTTGCTGAGTTGACAGATTGTCAAATGTGATAATCAGACAGCGACACAGAAGTTATCGCTTTTTTCCTTGAACCGGATGTACACTCCTATAAATGAACGACGAACACTTCTTTTTCAAAATATGAAAGTATTTTCAAGGAGAAATTTTATACTTGACAGAATATATTCATTCGTATATCAAATTTGTCGAAACAATGTTTCGTTTTTTAATCATATCCTTAGCATTCTATTTTTTAATTATAATTATCAAGATAATACGATAAGTTAAACATATTTTTATCGTAATGAATACCGATTTGGATATGGCCAAATAAATTCATATATATCAATATTTTCAATATCTTTATAAATATCATTTTTTATTGTTCATAGTTGAAATACAACATACAGTAACAAAGTTTTTCATTTGAATCGTTGTTTTTTTATTCCCATTAACTTGGAGGTAAAGATGAACTGGTTTATCAACATGCTGGGGTCATCCATCGGGAAAAAACTGATGATGGCCATTACGGGGCTGAGTTTTTGCGGGTTTCTGGCAGCACACCTTGCCGGTAACCTCTTCATTTACGGAGGAAAGGATGCCTTCAATTCGTACGCAATGCATCTACATGCCATGGGTCCACTGGTGAATGCTGCGGAACTGTTTCTTTTGACGTTCGCCATGATCCATGTTCTAACCGGGGCAACTTTGTTTTATGAAAATCTGAAAGCCAGACCCAACCGCTATTCTGTCAACAAATCTGCAGGAGGCAGATCCATCGGGTCCGCAACCATGCCCTACACAGGCATTTTTCTCTTGCTGTTCGTGATTTTTCACCTTTTCAATTTTCATTTTGTGGACAAGACACACACCACCATTTTTGATATTGTTTCCAAGGCCTTTTCCAATCCGTTTTATGTTGTTTTCTATATACTGGCTATGATCATCGCCGGCCTGCATGTCAGCCATGGGTTCTGGAGCGCTTTCCAAACCCTGGGCGCCAACCATCCGAAATATATGCCGATCATCATGACGATCAGTCTGGTTTTCAGTCTTGTCGTCGGCATCGGTTTTGGATTTCTTCCCGTCTACATTTCGATGATTGCTTAAGAACAAGGAGATCGACCATGCATTTGGATGCAAAAATTCCCGGTGGGCCGCTCGCTGATAAATGGGACAAGCACAAGTTTGAGCTGAAGCTTGTCAACCCCGCCAATAAACGCAAATTCGAGATCATCGTTGTCGGAACCGGTCTGGCAGGCGGTGCAGCAGCAGCATCTTTAGCAGAACTGGGTTATAACGTCAAAAGCTTCTGTATTCAAGACACCCCCCGCCGGGCTCACAGTATTGCGG
>CAYQKZ010000013.1:17521-27594 GCA_964418135.1 uncultured Desulfobacterales bacterium | reverse complement strand
AACCCGTGTTTCCGGCGTGAGAGGCCAGCGTCCTGACCGCTAGACGATAGGACCATTTATCGATTAATTATTAGATATGGCTGCGATTGTCAAATGGTTTCATCGAATGCTCGATAAAAAATTCGAACGGTATCCCTGTTTTCAACCATCGATCAACCGATACTGTTCACGCAGCCGGATCGAAAGCAATTGGACCGTTTGAAAGGCTTTTTCAACCGTCTTTTCACCATCCGGATTCACCAGACAGCAGGTTGCCGGAGAGAGCAGGCTGCGGGAAAGAAGAAAGTCCCTGTCGATACCTTTTTCCTGTAAAAAATCCCAAACCGCTTTCAGTCGATGTTCCAGTAAATCGATGTTTTCTTTTTCGAACGGCTCGTAATTGGTGGGGACAATTCCCCATACGATGATGCCGCCTCTGTCCAAAAATCGTTTGATGGATCCGGCATACGATGAAAACACTTCGGCGTTGGTATAAATATCCATGGAAAGCACATCCATGTCCAGATTCAACAGAAAATCCCAGTCCGGATTTCCGCACAGGTGAATTCCCCGCGGACGGTCGATCATATCGAGAAAATCGGCTACATCCTTATGGGCCGACATATCGTTGTATCCGGACATGGCACTGAACAGAAACTGAAGGCCGGGTTCATCGATGAACATGAAGGCATTGGGATTGAGCTGTTTCAGGCGGCTCAATTGAACATTGATACGTTTGGCCATGAATTCGAACATGAAAGGTCGAACCGAATCATTGAACAGAATGGGCCGATTGTCCTGATCCAGAACATTGAATCCAAAGCTGATCGGCCCTTCAAGCTGCCCGCGGATTGCTGGCCTGCCAGCATGATCCAGTTTCAGAAATTGATGATACACCACGGAATAGGTCGGGCTGATATCGAAATAGGCGGGGTTTTCAAAGTTCGACAGGGTTTCCTCGAATTCATCGATAAACTTGTCGATGGAAAACCGGAGTGTTTTTTCAGACATGTTCAATAAAATTCCCGGAAAATGTTCGGATGCCTGAACATACATGTCTTCATAATAATTGAGTCTGGGAAGCTGCGGCCAGAAAGGAATATCCAGGCGCGAAGCGATTTCGATGGCTTTTTCCGGATCCTGATGCGGCATAACGGCCATGGCGGTTGTCAGTAGATTTCCAGGTATCGGCATTAGGAACCGTCCTATTGGTTAAGTGAAGTGAATTGGCTCCATTATCTACAGTCGGAAAAGAATGTCAATGACATTGCATTCAAACCATCCGTAAGAGATAAAGAATAATGCTTGACAATAAAAATATACAAGTGATAGGAGTGAAACGAAATTTAAAAAGGAAATTGGTTCATGTATAACTCAGGCAGATTTTATTATTGGTATTTTTATTACTATCGCACCGGTCTGCCTGTGGTGTGCTGAAACCCAAAATAAATCCAGCACAAAGCCGTGGGCAGACACTGCCCACGGCTTTTTTTTCTAAAGGTCGTGGAGATAAACTCTTCACGGCCTTTTTTATTTCAACGAGAGGAGAGCGATCATGAGCATTTTAGGCAAGCAGATCAGACTGGAGCGAATTATCAATCGCAATACCGGTAATACTGTCATTGTTCCTATGGATCACGGCATGTCCGTTGGACCCATTCCCGGACTGATCAGCGTCCGGGAGGCGATTCACAAGGTTTCCGAAGGAGGCGCCAACGCCATTGTCGAGCATAAAGGACTTGTCAAGGCAGGCCATCGCGGCCGGGGCAAGGATATCGGTCTGATCATCCATTTGTCTGCATCCACGAGTCTGTCTGTAACTCCGAATGCAAAAACACTGGTCTGTACGGTCGAAGAAGCCATCAAACTGGGGGCGGATGCCGTATCCATTCACGTCAATCTGGGAAACGGCGGTGAAAAGGAGATGCTGAACGATTTCGGAAAAGTCAGCTATGAAGCCAGAACCTGGGGAATGCCGTTACTGGCGATGATCTATCCTCGCGGCGAAAACATCAAGAATGAATTCGACGTCCATGTTATCAAACATGCAGCCCGTGTCGGCGACGAAATGGGAGCAGATATCGTCAAGGTATCTTACACCGGCTCGACGGAATCCTTTCGGGAGGTGATATCGGGCTGCTCGGTGCCGGTCGTGATCGCCGGTGGTCCCAAAATGAATTCCGATATCGATATTCTGGAAATGGTCAAGGGGTCGATGGATGCGGGCGGCGCAGGTGCATCGATCGGCAGAAACGTGTTTCAGCACAGTGATCCCACCGCCATGATCATGGCCATTGCCGCTATTGTCCACGACGGTGCGGATGTCGATCGAGCCTTGTCTTTCTTGAAATAATCACATAACATGGCTGAAACTTGAAAAGGCTGGTTATGAATCAGACGTTTTTTCAGTCTTCAGCCTATTCCCCATGAAAAGGTGGAACAATGACACGCACAATCTGGGTTAAAATCGATCCATGGGATAAAGACTTGGCAACAACCGCCATTGAAAATGGGGCTGACGGGATCATGGTTCCCCCGGGGTTTTCCGAAAAAATCAAGAACTGGAAGAATTCAAACGATTGCCCTGGATGGCGATATCAAGCCCGGTGAAGATGTGATCTCCTGCACGATCACCTGCAAGGAAGACGAAGAGACGATTCTATCTGCCTGTCGGGATAAAAAAGTCATTCTGGACTGTCAGGACTGGAGTATTATCCCGCTTGAAAATCTCATTGCCCGAGGTGCGGATGTCATCGCACAGGTCAGCGGCCTTACGGATGCCCAGACCGCCTTCGGTATTCTCGAAAAAGGGGTTCGGCATATTCTGCTGCATGCCGCTGATCCGGCCTCCCTCAAACAGGCATTGACCCGCTTGCGGTCTCAGGATGAAAAAACCGTTCTGGAGATTGCCGATATCCTAAGCGTTCAGCAGGTCGGGATGGGCGATCGGGTCTGTGTGGATACCTGCTCTTTGATGACAGCCGGCCAGGGAATGCTGGTCGGAAACAGCAGCAGTGGTTTGTTTCTGATCCATGCCGAAAGTGTTTCCAACCCCTATGTATCGCCCAGACCGTTTCGGGTCAATGCCGGACCGGTTCATGCATATACCCGCGTTCCAGGCGGCAAAACCCGATATCTTTCGGAGCTTTGCGCCGGAGATCCGGTTCAGATCGTGGATCATGAAGGCCATACGACCACTGCCGTCGTCGGCCGATTGAAGATCGAAAAGCGCCCCCTGATGCTGATTACGGCAACCGTCAACGACAGAATGTTGACCACCCTGGTACAAAACGCCGAAACCATTCGCCTGACACGGCCGAACGGCGAACCGGTTTCCGTGGTGCATCTTACCCCCGAAGATCAGGTTCTGGTAGCCATGGAACAGGGGGGCAGACATTTTGGATATGCGATTCAGGAAACCATCACCGAAAAATAACCGACAAGGAATGCAGGATGGATGCTGAAACGCAGGTGTTTGCGGTGGTCGGAAATCCGGTCCGTCACAGCCTGAGCCCGGTGATGTTCAACCGAGCCTTTTCGGAAACCGGATACAATGGCGTCTATGTGGCTTTTCAGGTCAGGGATATCCAGGAAGGCATGGCCGCTGTGCGGTCTCTGGGAATCCGGGGAGCCAGCATCACCATTCCACACAAAGTAACCATTCGAAAATTCCTGGATGAACTGGATATATCGGCTGAAAACGTCGGCGCCGTGAATACGGTCATCAACACGGACGGCAGGTTGAAGGGATATAATTCAGATTGTCTCGGCGCTGTCATGGCCCTGGAAGATGCAACATCCCTGAAGGGAAAGCGGGTTGCAATCATCGGTGCCGGCGGAGCGGCACGCGCCATTGGTTTCGGTGTCAAATCCCGTGGGGCCCAGGCAACCATCATCAACCGGACTGTATCCACCGGAGAGAAACTGGCGACGGCACTGGATGCGGATTTCATCCCCATATCTGCGCTGAGCGCGCTTCCTTTCGACATTCTGATACAGACCACATCTGTCGGCATGACGCCGAACAGCCAGCAGTCTCCGGTTTTAAAAGCCCTGCTGACCGCCGATCTTCTGGTCATGGATATCGTCTATGCCCCGCTGAAGACCCGGCTGTTGAAAGATGCCGAAAAAGCCGGGTGCCGAACCATCAACGGCCTTTCCATGTTCGTTCATCAGGCGGCGTTTCAATTCGAACTGTAGACCCGAAGATCGGCCCCGATCGATGCCATGAGGCAGTCCCTGATCGACAGAATAACCATTTCCGAGCCTCGCACATAGAGAGAATATATTATGATCGAAATTCAATCGCGCCCCATTCGAAATACCACGGTTCGGGTGCCGGGATCGAAAAGTTACACCCATCGCGCGTTGATCGTTTCCGCATTGTCCGACGGCGCATGCAACATTTTAAACGGGCTTGACAGTGAAGACACGCGGTTGACCCGGAATGCGCTGCAACAGATGGGCATTGCCATGGATATCGGTGCGGATTCCTGGCAGGTCCGTGGGGCCCATGGCAGGCTACAGCCCTGCAGCGAACCGATTTTTCTTGGTAATTCGGGAACTTCCATGAGACTTCTGGCCGCGGTTTGCGCTCTTGGAAATGGGAAATATATTCTGACCGGAACCCCGCGCATGCAGCAGCGGCCCATTCAGGACCTTCTGGAAGGGCTTCGCCAGATCGGCATCCGAACGATGTCACTAACCAATCCGGGATGTCCGCCCATTCAAATCGAAGCCGGAGCAGTTTCCGGCGGCAGCGTGTCTTTAAACTGCGGCACCAGCAGCCAGTACCTTTCGGCCCTGCTGCTGATTTCCCCCTTCTCTCGAAATCGCATGGAAATTCTGGTAACCGAGGGCCCGGTTTCCAAACCGTATATCGATATGACGATCGACATCATGAACCAGGCCGGTGTTTTTGTATCACGAGATGGCTATACGCGCTTTGAGATCGACGGGAACCAGCGGTATAGGGCCCGACGATTCTGTGTGGAACCGGATATTTCCCAGGCTGGATATTTTTGGGCTGCCGCTGCCGTAACCGGTGCTACCATCACCGTCGGCGGCATCTTGCCGGATTCCAGACAGGGAGACATTCGACTTCTGGATATCTTTTCATCCATGGGCTGCACCATTCAGACGGAGACCAACGGCATTTCCGTTACCGGCGGCAGTCTCAAAGCGGTTGACGTGGATATGGGCGCCATGCCGGATATGGTTCCCACGCTGGCGGTCGTGGCTGCTTTTGCGGCGGGAAAAACGGTCATCACCAACGTGGGACATTTAAAAGCCAAAGAAAGCGATCGGCTCGGTTCGGTGGTGGCAGAGCTTCGGAAATTGGGTATCCACGCCGGATGCAGTGATACTGCCATGTGGATCGAGGGCGGAAATCCGAAGCCCGCGCAGATCGACCCGCACGATGACCATCGTCTGGCCATGAGCTTTGCCGTTGCCGGTCTGAAAGTTCCTGGAATCCGAATCGACAACGAGACCTGTGTGAAAAAATCTTTTCCAGACTTCTGGAAAGTCTTTGAAAGCCTGTATTCATGAATATTTATCTGATCGGGTACCGCTGCTGCGGAAAAACTTCCGTAGGAAAAGCCCTGTCGAAACTTATGGAATGGCCGTTTCTGGATACCGATGCGCAGGTGGTGCAAGCGGCCGGCATGACCATCACTGAAATGGTCTCAAGAAGCGGCTGGGATGCTTTCAGACATATTGAAAAAACCGTCATCGATCGCACCCGGAAACTGGACCGGCATGTGATTGCAACAGGTGGCGGAGTCATCCTGAATCCGGACAATATTCGGTCCATGCAAGATGCAGGGCATGTGATCTGGTTGAAGGTCAGTCCGCAAACGATCAGAATCCGGATGGCTGCCGATCCCGACACCCATAACCAGCGACCAGGTCTGACGCCAATCGGAAGTTTGGATGAAATCGAAACCGTTCTGTCGGTCAGGCAACCGCTTTACGAACAAGCCGGCCAACTGGAGCTGGATACCGACATACTGGGAATAGACGATATTTGCCGGAACATTATCGATCATATTCAGCACGGAGGTTCATGATGTCAGGCAATTCTTTCGGAACCTTGTTTCGCATCACCACCTGGGGAGAATCCCACGGACCGGGCATCGGCGTGGTGGTGGACGGCTGCCCCCCCGGTCTCGATCTGGATGAATCCGTGATTCAATTCTGCCTCGATCAGAGAAAACCCGGGGGATCCGCTGCCAGCACCCGCCGTCGGGAACCGGACAAAGCCGTTATTCTATCGGGTGTATTCAACGGTAAAACCACCGGAACACCCATTGCCGTTACGATCGCCAATACAGACCCGAATTCGGGATCTTATGCGCCATATGCCGAACTCTACCGCCCTGGCCATGGCGATATCACCTATCAGGCCAAATACGGCATCCGGGATTGGCGGGGTGGCGGAAGAGCATCGGCACGGGAGACCGCCGCGCGGGTTGCAGGTGGAGCGGTAGCGGGGATAATCCTGGACCAGGAGGGAATTCAGGTGATCTCCTATACGCTGGAGTTGGGCGGCATCCGAGCGAATGTTATGGATATCGGTCAACTCCATCAAAATCCATTCAGATGCCCGGACAAAGATGCGGCAGCGGCCATGGCCGAACGGGTGGAACAAGTGCGAAAGCAAGGAGACTCCATCGGCGGTGTGATCGAAATTCGGGTAGTGGGGACACCTGCCGGATTGGGTGAGCCGGTTTTTGACAAGCTGGATGCGGATCTGGCCAAAGCATTGATGAGTATCGGTGCAATAAAAGGGGTTGAAATCGGGGATGGTTTTATCGCTGCAGGCCGACTGGGCTCGGAAAACAATGATCCCATCAGCCCGCATGGTTTTTTGTCCAATCATGCCGGGGGGATTCTGGCCGGGATTTCAAACGGCGATGAGATTCGGGTCAGGGTTGCGGTCAAACCCATTCCTTCCATCGCCAAAGACCAGCAAACCATCGATGCCAATCATGAACCCGTAACGATATCGGTCAAGGGGCGACATGACGTATCGGCCATACCCCGCATCAACCCGGTCTGTGAGGCCATGGTGAAGCTGGTTCTGGCCGATCACCTTCTGCGGCAGAAAGCCATACTTCACACGGTGGGTTAATTCGTTTTTCACGACAAAGGAGACACTTCATTTTATGAAACCAAGAAGAACCGTATTGTCCGTACCCGGACATGTTGAAAAAATGCACGACAAGGCTTTGAACTCCGGCAGTGACGCCATCATGCTGGATATTGAAGACAGTGTACCTGTGGACAGCAAAACAGAAGCCCGCGGCCGGATCATTCAATCGCTGTCGAACCGGGATTGGAGCAATAAAACCGTTCTGTTCCGAATGAACGGGCTGGATACCCCATTTGGATATCGGGACCTACTGGAAGTCGTCGAAGCAGCCGGTCGTTTTATCGATGCCGTTGTGGTTCCCAAAATCAATCATCCCGGTGATGTTCATTTTGTCAGTCGAATGCTGGACGGAATTGAAATGAATCAAGGATGGACCCGACGGATCGGAATTGAAGCATCCATCGAAACAGCGGCGGGACTGGAAGTTGTCTCCGATATTGCCAGGGCCAGCAACCGGCTTGAAACCTTGATCTTCGGAGTTGCCGATTATTCAGCTTCAATCGGTGCCAGACTGGTTTCCCTTTCCGGACACGGCGAAAAAGAGGCGGACATCTATCCCGGGCATCGGTGGCATTTTGCGATGAGTCGGATAGCGATGGCTGCCAAAGCAAATGGTCTATTGGCCATCGACGCGCCCTATGGCAATTTCAAGGATGATGTGGGATTGAAACAGGGGGCAACCATGGCCTGCGCGCTTGGATATGATGGGAAATGGGCCATTCATCCCGATCAAATCGATATCATCAATCAGACGTTTTCCCCATCGCCCGAAGACATCGAACGGGCCAGAAGGGTTCTGGATGCCCATCGACAGGCATCCATCCAGGGACTTGGGGCTGTTGCCGTCGAAGGCCGGATGGTGGACCAGGCAACGGTTCGGCTGGCGGAACTGCTATGGGAGCAGGCCCAACACCTGGGACTGGTGTAGGTTGAATTGTTTTAAAACAGCAGAAATGCGACAGTTTGAAGGGGGGGTGTTGCGGGCTAAACCTTATATTTCCCAAAATCTTCCGAAGAAAGATTTTTAAGATATTCAGACCACTTGCGTCCTTCTTCGCTGTTATCTGCCGCTGAAACCGGTTCATCGTTTCTGTTGGATTTCATTATCACGGTTTCATCGACAAAAATGGGGACACCTGCCCGGATGGCAATGGCAATGGCATCACTGGGACGGGAATCGAGACTGAATGATTTTTCCATTGAAGAAAAATTGATTCTGGCATAAAAAGTGCCATCTTTAATGTCGCACACCTCGACACTCGTGATCGTTACCCCCGTCAACGTAATGAAATTCAGGAACAGATCATGGGTCATGGGGCGGTCGAAATGAATTCCCTTCAGCGAAGTGGCAATGGCTGTGGCTTCCAACAGGCCAATCCATATCGGAATCAACTGATCGTTTTCTTCAGACTTCAGAATCAGGATCGGGGTATTGGAATCCGGGTCCACAATCAGCCCTGAAATTGTCACTTTATGTTGCACGGTTCATTCCTCCTGAGAAACTGGTCTTCCCCACAGCGAATGCGAGAAGGCTTTTTCGATTCGAATCTGCTTCAGACGGCCGATATTCCCGGGATCTGAAAAATTTCCCGATTCCGGGAAATGGACAATTTTATGTCCGGGGGTTCTGCCATACCACTGAGGAACTGACGCATGGTCTGCACCGGATGCTGGCATCCGCTGACTGAGTCCTTCGACCAAAACCTCTTGAACGGAATACAGCAGGGATTTATTTTTTTCAATCGTCAGAATTTCCTGAAGTCCGAGAACCTGCTGAAGCCGATCTGCTTTTTCGGCTTCGGATATTTTATCTGAAAAGCGTGCGGCCGGCGCATTCGGACGATCCGAATACATAAAGGCAAACAGGCCATCATAGGCCACCTGTCGCATCAGGGAGAGGGTATCCTCAAACTCCGCTGGCGTTTCTCCGGGAAAACCCACGATGATATCCGTCGTGATGGCGATATCCGGACAGGCATTTCGAAGTCGGTCGATTTTATCCAGATACATGTCCCGCGTATATTTTCGGTTCATCCGGGAGAGTATTCGGGTTGAACCGGATTGTACCGGCAGGTGAATATGCCGACATAATTTCTCGAGTCTGCCAAAACATGCGATCAGATCATCGGAAAGGTCCTTGGGGTGGGATGTCGTGAATCGAATTCGCAGCAGTCCATCGATTTGATGGATCCGGGTCAACAGTTCCGAAAAATCGCAAAGCCCTTCTTTTTTTCCATAGCTGTTGACGTTCTGGCCCAACAGCGTCACTTCACGGATACCGGATTCCACCAGGGGCTGAATCTCGGACAGAATTCGTTCTGGAGTACGGCTCATTTCTCTGCCGCGTACATAAGGAACCACACAATACGTGCAGTAATTATCACAACCCTGCATGATCGTTACAAACCGGCTGATTTGATCCGGATCGACAGACATCGAAGAAACCGGACTTTCCTGGATGGTATCGGATAAGGCCACATCCACGAGGCGGGCACCGGTGGTTTCCACTTGCTGGACCAGAGCCGGCAGTCGTCCGACAGCATGGGTACCGAAAACCAGATCCAGATACGGCGCGCGATCCAGAATCTTATGACCTTCCTGCTGGGCGACGCACCCACCGACACCGATGAGCATTTCCGGATTTTTTCGTTTCAGCCCGGCCATCCGCCCCAGAAAGCTGAAAACCTTCTGCTCCGCCTTCTCCCGAATTGCACAGGTATTTAAAATGACAAGATCCGCGGATTCGGGTTCTGAAATCCGTCGATATCCGAGGGGGATCAATCCCCCGGCGATCCGCTCGGAGTCATACACATTCATCTGACATCCGATGGTATGAATATACATGGTTTTAGGGTAAATCATGAATAGCTGTTTGATTTTCCTTTCACATCTTCCGGTGATATCGCTTCCATATATATCTGTTGTTGCAGACTCAGAA
>CAYQKZ010000013.1:15678-17511 GCA_964418135.1 uncultured Desulfobacterales bacterium | reverse complement strand
GTTCACATCCCGGAGCGATATTGATTACGATCATGCCGTCTTCAGGTTTCAGAGTGGTGACGTTGGCTATGCCCTCATACCCTTCGAAAGTGAACCGTAAAAGTCCGATCGCCTTTCGATCGACCCGGAAATAGCGCTGAATGGTTTTCACACAAAATTGTCCTTGAGGTTATCGTTATAACGCCGCCACATTCTCTGCGTTGTATTGTGCAACAATCTGCAAATATCGTGACATGTAAGGAGGGCAACGATCCGTTCATCCATTGTTGCAATGCTATCATTAATTTTTCCCACTGATCAATCAAAAACCGGCAGTAAAACAGTTTGCCGGTTTTTGATTGGATTTTCAGTTGTTGAAAAACGAATAATCGGCTATATGCCATTTGCATGAAAAAAAGAATCTGCTTCAGCCAGTCCGCGTAGCAGTCATCGGTATACTGTCAACGGTCAATCTAAAATTTTGAACCCCCTCCCCTGCTGGAGGTGGAGGCATACGGAAAATGCAGATTATGCCCGTTTGCAGTATATCACAGGTGTCGAAAATTCGTATATTGGTTGACAGGCTCCTGGGGAAATCTGAAGGGAATGAGACTTCCACAAATTATTGTCGAAAATGCCATATTTTCCTTGCAATCGCCCATGAGCGAATCTATTATGACACAGAAAGATTGATTCATATCAGTCAACATCGTGATGATTTATCATAATCCATGCTGCGGTTTAATGCAAGGATGGGTATTCAAGGGAAGTCATCGAAACATAACATCAACTCGAATCAGACAAATATCTATCATAAAGGTGGCATTCCATGGCTAAAGTATTCCGACCCAGCACTCGCGAATCCAACATTCTATCCAAAATTGAGTCATCCAAAGAGCATGAGCGGAGAAAAGCCATCGGCGGACTTAAAGACTGTATCGAACCGCTTTCCAATGCCATTGCCATGAAACTGATCGAAAACAAACTGATCGAAACCACAAATAAAACCAGTCTCGAGCAGCAAATCACCAAAAGTCTGGAAGTCCTTGGCCAGGCGGATGATTTCGATATTGACTTTCAATCCGCGCCGTTCAGGCATGTCGCCTCCAACCCAAATGTTATCAGCCTATATCTGACGGCATTCGTCATCGAACAACTGATCCATCACAAGGATGTTGTGGATGTTTACGGATCGGACGAAGATATTTACATCTGTATCAACAAGCAGGTCACAAAATTCCTGCCGTAAATATGCGTCCGTCCCTCCATCCCCGGTTGGTCAACGGACCTTTCGATGATCCGGGTCTTTATATTGCATTTGTCTTTGAAAAATATTCAATTCTGTTCGATCTCGGCGAGATTCATTCCCTCACATCCAGAGAAATCCTCAAAATCAGCCATATTTTTGTTACGCACACCCACATGGATCACTTTTCCGGATTCGATAGGGTGCTGCGGCTTTTTCTGGGTCGAAACAAGATGCTTTCGCTTTATGGACCGGAAGGCTTTATCGGCAATGTATCCGGCAAGTTGGCAGGTTATACCTGGAATCTTGTAGATCGCTATGACAATTCGTTTTCACTGAACATTACCGAAATCCTCCCGGATCGTCTGCGGTGCCGCCGGTTTTCATGCCGGAACCGATTCGCGCCAGAGAATCCGGTAGTGGAAAAACCGTTCAGTCCAGTGCTGGTCGATACCCCCGGTTGGATCATTTCTACCGCGATCCTCGATCATGGCATTCCCTGCCTGGCCTTTTCCATCCGGGAAAAATTTCATATCAACATCAAAAAAGATCGCCTGGAAGCGCTGGGGCTGAATGTCGGCCCCTGGATCATGGATTTTAAACAAGCA